>NZ_UGNX01000002.1 GCF_900452415.1 Legionella cincinnatiensis
ATGTTTAAAAAAATAAAACGATGGCTGACGCTAAAGCCTCAAAACGCCAATAAACTGGCTAAAAAGGAACAATTGAAGCACGCGGCCATTTTATTACTAGTGGGTGGCGCATCCTATGGATTTTATTGTTACTCATCAGCTGAGAAAAAAAAACCAGTCCACCAGGAAGAAGCTCCGTTCGAGAGTATTTTTGAAAGTACTTTTAATCAGGGCAGTGACGAAGCACTCCTTCTGCAACAGCAGCAACAAATTGATTCTTTAAAAGAGTTAGTGGCAGAACATCATAAAAATCAGCAGAAAGCAGCACCTGTGAATACAGAAGATTCGGAAACAAAAGCCTTGGTACAGGCCATGAAAGAACAGCTTGCACACCTTGAAGAAGAAAATAAAAAAATGAACGAACAATTACAGGTTGCACTGGTTTCTACCCGTCAGGCAAGCCTGGTCACCGTTAGGCCGCCAACTCGTGAAGAAATGGAAGCACAGCAAAAGAAAAAGCATCTGGCAGAGCGCGAACTGCTAGCAAAATCAGGACTGGAAACAGTGCAATTTAACAACCGGAAGAAAAGAAACAAAGAAGTACGAACCGCTAAAAATTACGTTTGGGCGGGAACCTTTGTTGAAGGGGTGTTGCTGACTGGGGTTTTAGGTGATGCAGGAATAAACGGCTCAAAAAACATGGGAACTGCTTTAATCCGCCTTACCAGCGGAGGAATCATGCCCAACAACCAGCATTCTCATCTGGAAGACTGTGTCGCCCTGGTATCCACTTATGGTGATTTATCAGGAAGTTCCGTGGTGATGCATTTAGAAACACTGTCTTGCGCAGGAAACAACATCAATTTTGAACAAAAGGCCTACGGCTCTGTATTTGATTTGGATGCCATGCAGGATTTACGCGGAACTTCCATTTTAAAAACAAAACCTCTGTTAACCTATTCGGCAGCGGCAGGCATGCTGGCAGGATTTGGTGATGGGTTAAAGAATTTAAATACCGCTCAAACAATCAATCCCGGGGCTGGCACCATTACAACCTATGGGCAGGCATCAACCCTTGCTCAATCGGCTGCTGGTGGTGCGCTTAGTAATCCTGCCAATCGTATTTCAGACTATGTAATGCGCATTGCTGATATTTATCATCCACTGGTTGTGGCACGTGCTGGTCGTCGTGTTTCAGTTTTATTTACTAAAGGCTTTTGGATAGACAAAGAACATCAGGTGTACGAGTCAGGACGCGCTATCAACGAAGGACATGCTCAAAACGAATCTGGGGTTACAACCACTGTAAGCCGTGCCTATGAATTAAATACACACCCTGTGAATGGCGCTTCATTGATGCAGTCCAATAATCAAGAGCCCATGGTTCAAACCGTTAATCCAGTTGAGAATCCCCTCTTAAATCAACCAGGACAACCCACTACCCCCTTATTTTCAACCGTACAAAATGAGGAGCCACTTCATGATTAAACCTCTATTTTTATTGATTACTCTTTTCTTAGTGTCGCAGTTATCTGCCTGCTCCAAATCCATCCTGGACAATGAGGATGCCAGATGTCCCTTTGCTGACAGGGGTGGTTGTCAAAGCATGGAAATGGTGAATCGCATGGTACAGGAAAAACGCTACACACCCGATGGTCAATTCGTGCAGCAGGCAAAAAGCCAGGTTCTTTATTCAGGTTATAAGTAGGCGCCGACCAGATCACAGGAGAAAAGCCATGTTTACAAACGCTATAGAATGGGTTCAAGATACTTATGAGTTGCTTAAGGATGCCTGGAATGACAAAGAGCTAACGGACAATGAATCTGATTTTGACCTCAAGGCACATCAATATCCTTCTTTTACTGAAAAAATAGTACCTTATCAATATTTTGATGAGGAATCGAAGCTGTTTTTTAATGAATACAACGCAGGATTAATTTATCGCATTATTCCTTTAACAGGTGCGAATGAACACATAGCGGAACAACTGGATACGCTGCTGCAATCTAAAGTGTCGCATGAGTTCACCTTGCAGTTGATTTGCGTCAAACACAATCAAGTTGGGAATGATATTGAGGCGTTTACTTCCCAGTTTTCAAAAAGCGAATTTGAAAATTTAAGTCTGTTAGGAGATAACCTTAAGGCCTTTTATCAAAAAGCCGCCATCCATGGTTTTAAAACCAACACGATGCTTTCACCTCGATTAACGCATACAGATTGCTATATCGTTATTGATAAAATCAAAAAAGAATCTGAGAGTGATTTAAAAGCCTGTTTTGGTCAGTTTCGCGTTTCGTTTGAAGCATCTTTAAGTGCTGCAAAAATTGGATTCAAGCAAGCAGATGCAACTGATTTTTTGCATTTGCTTCATTTTTACCTGGATAATTGTCCTGATGTCATTACTCCATGCCCTGTTATTTATGATAAAACCAAATTACTCAAAGAGCAGGCGCTGTCTCATGACTTTGATATTGAATTTAAAAATAATGAAGTAGTGATTCAAGGGGTTAATGAATCTGGGCATGCTTATGAAACAGCCGTATCAGTTCTGACCATTGATCGCCTGCCTCGCCAATATTGTTTATGGGAGAATATTAATAATACCAGCAATATCTTTCATCCTGATAAAAGAATATCCTGCAACCACATCATCTCGGTCATCTATCTGGTTGAAGAGCAAGGACGTGCTCAGGGTAGGGCGAACCGTAAAACCCGTGATTTGGATAAAAAATCTAAAAGTGATTACGCATTAAATGTGGCGGGAACGGAGGAGCAGGCACGGGTATGGCGTACCTTTCGTGATGATTTATCCTCACAAAAGACTCGCTCTGTAAAGATGCTTTATAACGTGGTTCTTTTTTCCAGACCTCATGAGAAAGAGCGTGATGTAGAAGCTGCTCGCACAGTATTTGCGTTTAATGACATTAAACTGGCATTGTGTAAACGCATGCAATGTCCCTATTTTTTAGTCTCGATGCCATTTTTTTTCACAGGAAATCTGGTTAAGGATTTTTCTCTTCCCACAATGATGTGGCCAATTTCTTCATGGAATGCAACCCAATACATGCCCATTCTTTCTGACTGGCGCGGAGTAGGTAAGGGTATCTTGTTGCCTACCATGCGCGATCAATTTGCCTGCATCGATCCTTTCTCTGGTGTATTTGGAAGCAATTACAACATGGCTGTCACTGGAACCTCGGGCGGAGGAAAAAGCTTTTTCATTCAGATGCTGATGCTCAATATCCTGTTTAATGGCGGAGATATTTTCATTATTGATGTGGGCGGGAGCTATAGAAAACTGTGTGAGGCACTCGGTGGGACTTATCTTGAATACAGCAATTTGGCGATGAATCCCTTTACCCATGTAACGGACATTTTACGGGAAATTGATGACATCATTGCCTTGTTTGAATTATTAACCTGCCCTACCAGCGGTGCTACAGATGACGACCGAGGCACTTTAAGAGAAGCTATTTTAACCGCTTTTGGAGCAACTCAGAATCAAACGCGCATTGATGAAGTTGCAGGAGTCTTATTGTCGTTGTACGAGCACGACCGCGAAACCTATCCTACAGCGCGCATTTTGTCTAAGAACCTCCAGCGCTACTGTTCTGCCTCAGAGCATGGCAAAGCGTTTAATGAGCCATCTCAACTATCACCTGATGCCCGTATGATTGTAGTTGACTTGAAGGAAATTGAAGACAATCAAAGCATTCGTGCACCGGTTCTTCTGTCCGTTATCTCCCAATTTCAAAGACGTATGTTCAACTCAGACAGGAACAAACAAAAGATGTGCATCATTGATGAAGCCTGGTCATTTTTTACAGGAGATTCAATTGCGGTGAACTTTATTACCAAAGGCTTTCGTACTGGTCGGCGACATAAAGCATCATTTGTCACGATTACCCAGGGGATTGAGGATTATTTCGAATTTTCAGAAGCGCGAGCCGCCTGGGAAAATTCCGCATTAAAGCTTGTTTTTTTACAAGAGGAATCACCGCTTTTAGAGCATCAAAAAAAGCATGAGACTTTTTCAGACTACGAGATGACTATTCTCAAATCATTCCCAATAGCGAAAGAAGCGGGTTTTTCTCAAGTTTTGCTGCGTGCTAATGGTATTTCCTCCTTTCATCGCTTGTTTGTTGATCCGTTTACTCGCGTGCTTTTATCTTCCGATGGTGATGATTATCAGGCAGTCATTAATTATGTGGCACAGGGACTGTTATTTCTTGATGCCGTATCGCGAGTGGCAAAGGAGCATTATGGGAGGTCTTATGCGGCTTAACCAGATCAAAACCATGCACTGGGTCTTTGCAGGAATTGGCGGATTAATTGGAATTCTGGCGGGTATTTTGGTGATGTGGCCTAAGCCTTTTCCTCTTTTGGTGGTTGACATGAATCGAGCCATTGAAGCGCCTTCGGTAATGCTTGCTCGTTCCAAACTGACTCATGAAGAACAATTAAAAATAATGGAGCGCTTTTCGCGCACCCTCCCAGAAGTCATCAAGGATTATGGAGCGTCACATCGGGTAACTCTTGTGAGTGCGTCCGTATTGGCGGGTTTCAAACCGTCCCCTGTGGATGTGACGGATGAGCTTATTGCCTTGACCATAACAAGGATAAAACATGAAGCGCGCTAGTAAACGATTGTTTCTCCTTATTCTAGGTTTTTTCTGTCTATTAGAACCTGTGGGTCATGCAAAAAATATAGGTCATTATGGTCAGACATTCCCTGTCAAGGAAGAGGATATAAGGAAAGTCATTATGAACAAACTCTATGCATTGCAGCAAAGCGGTGATTTAGAGCATGTTCAGCGCGATTTAGAGCAGAAAGCCGCACGTCAGGCGATGAGGCCAACCCCTTTGGCATTGAGCACGACTCGCAAGCCTAAGACGTTTCGCATTTCACCGGCAGTGACTGTATCTCATGATGTCTGGACACCTGATGGGCACTTAATTGCAAAGGCAGGAACTCGGATCAATCCATTTGAGCGCGTTCATTTCCTTAAAACTCTGATTTTTTTTAATGCAGATGATGCAGGACAAGTTGCCTGGGTTAAAAAACATTACACCGACTTTAAGCACGTTAAATTTATTTTGACCGGCGGGGATGTTCGAGTTGCTGCAGAGCTTTTTGGTCGAATTTATTTTGATGTGAACGGCAACATTTCATCCAAACTTCACCTTCAACACGTTCCAAGCGTAGTCAGTCAGGAAGGTCTTGATTGGCAGGTCAAAGAAATAGGAGTGAACGATGAATAAACGATTCTTCTATTCGATTGTTGTGGGCTTATTCTTCATAGGTTCACTACATGCATCACAATGTAAGGGGCATTTTGTCAATCCTATAACCGACATTTGCTGGGATTGTTTGTTCCCATTAACCATTGGCTCCTCCGAAGTGGTAAAGAGCCAATATCCTGATACGAAAAACCCTGGCAATCCTATCTGCTCCTGCCCAAACAAATTACAACTTTTAGGAGTTACCATAGGTTATTGGGAACCCTTTGCGTTAGTGGATGTGACACGAAAGCCTTATTGCATGGTGAATCTTGGGGTGCAATTGCACATTAAAGATCAGGGGCTGGGTGGTTCACAAATGCCTGATACTGATGGGCGTGGCGCATTTTATTACGTGCATTGGTACAAATACCCACTGATGTATTGGCTGCAGGTACTCACTTCCATCGGCTGTATGGAGACAGAAGATTTTGATGTGATGTATTTGAGTGAACTTGATCCAACATGGAATGACTCTGAGTTTGCTTTTGTTCTTAATCCTGAAGCCACCTTATTTACCACACCGCCAGTGCGTGCGTCTTGTGCTGCAGATGCAACCAAAGCATTGGCAGGGACGGCCATGGATTCTTTATTCTGGTGCATGGGCGCTCAAGGCTCCACCTATCCTCTCAATGGTTTTGTTGCCAATCAGGCAAGTCCCATTAGTGCCGCAACGCTTCTGACAGAACGCACCGACTTTAAGCTTCATCGCCTTGGAGCAATTAAAGATTCCGTTGGTAAAGATTGGCCTGCACTTTGTAGCACTTATCGCTCTTCCATTTTACCTAAAAGCCGGTATCGCTACCAATTAGTCAACACATTACCTGATGCAAAACGCTGCCAGCCCTTTGGCCGTTCAGTCATTACCTGGGAAGCCGGACATACCTATCCTGGGGACGGGGATAATTTTGGTTTCATGATTTGGCGCAAGAGAAATTGTTGCTTTTTATAAGGAGGCCTTTCATGGCGCACTACATTAAAATCATTATTCTGTTTCTAACTGGGATTGGCGGATGCTTTGCAAACACTAATGATGAGTTAAGGCATTACCAAGAAGAAGGGGCTCACCAGGTATCAACCATTTCGAATAAGACAATTGAAACGCTAAAGCGCACGTCCTCACGGAATCAATCAGAGCATCAATTATTAATTGATACACTCATGCAACGCAGCACAGACGGTTTACAAAGCAATCAAAAACTGCAGGGGGCTGAAGGTGCCATTTTATTTGTATCCTTTTCCATGCCCGACTCACTTTTATTTGCATTAAGCGATGAAGCAGCACGGTTTCATATTCCTGTGGTCATTAATGGGTTAGTGGATGGGGATTTTAAACAAACCATAGAAACATTTAAACGCCTCAATAGTGAAGCCCAAAAGCAGCATTTAAACTTTAGGGGAATTTCTATTGATCCAGTCTGGTTTAATCAATTCCACATTACAACGGTTCCAGCGCTTGTAGTAACAGAGCCCTCCAGGTCTTGCGGTTCAGGGCAGCCCTGCGCCAATCAACCGTTTGATGTAGTGTATGGCAATGCAAGCATTAAAAAAGGACTTGAGCTCATCGTCCAGAAAGGAGACGCAGGAGCGACATTAGCGGCCACCATTTTGGAGAAAGGCCATGTTTAGAAGTATGTTGGCTATCGCCTGTATTTTTGGCTTTTGCACTTTCTCGGCTGCCAATACAACAGCCCAGGACTTTCAGAAGTTAAAAGAATACGCAAAATCTTTGGGGAATCAACCGCTGAGCGCCATGAATGAATTTAAGCCCCAGAATACCTTCAAAGACTATACGGAAACTCCCTCGCAATCGCTTCATTATCAGGGGGTTGAGACAGAAAAAACAGATTTAAGTACCTTTGCTGCCAATGCCTTACAAAATGATGCCGGTGGACATACTGTGACCGAGCATTTTGGTCAGCGCCAATTTGAAATCAATACTAAAAATGAAGCGATTAAAAACGCTAAATTAATTGAAGAAGAAAGTTATGCAATTACTCATGGACAATCTAATGAGCGAGTCAAATGTGATGAAAAGCCACAGGCTTGTGACATTAAATCGCATGAGGAAATCTGTCATACATCAAGGCAATTGCCCGAGCAGCAGTGTTTTAAAAAACGCAAAGTAACCGTGAACACCGAGCGTTTAAGTCAAAGGGCTGATTTTGAGGTTTGGGTTCATAAAAAATGGACGGGGTTCATTGCGGTTAATCTTATAACGGGTGCCATGACCAATAGCGCAGGCGGTCACTTAACCAATCCAGTGAAATTAAATCATCCCTGTGAAGAAATGAAAGCCACGGTTCACTCCATTTTAAATAATGGTGGCTCTGCTCATTGGGTGCGTGTTGTGGGACTTCCAACCTGCCAAAATGGAGGCGTAATCACTTTGTATATTTCAGATAAGTTCAGTCGCTATTACCCAATTCAGGTGGCATTGACGATTAATGCTCATTCGAAATCCTATGTGGAAGAAGAGCACTGGGATAATGAATGCGCCACTCTTGAGACAAACAACCTATGTCAAAAAACACAAGAACAGTGTACTGATTCCAATCCAACCCGTGTCATTAATGGCCTGCCTGTCACCCGTGATTGCTGGGAGCTTAATGCACGATACCAGTGCGCATCCGCTGCAGCCGATGAATGTAAAACGCAACGTGAAAAAGGATGTTTACAGGCAAGCTCGCGCTGCATATTAATGAACAATAATGCCTGCTCACTCTATGAGCAGGTATATCGTTGCGATGAGACAGTCTGCCCACAGCCTGTGCCCTGTGTGCGTGATCTCTTTTGTGCCGATGGAGACTGTACGGAACATACAGCAACTCAGAATGATGGTTTTGGAGAGGCGATGGCACCCATGGCCGTTGCAGGGGCTGCTGGCGCTGAGTTTGGTAAAACGCAAGCCACCTTATTTTCAGGCCATCCCGTGCAGTGCAAAATCTGGGTTTGGGACATTATTGATTGTTGTTCGAATGAAGGCTGGGCAGACAAGCTCCATATCGATTTGTGTCGTGAAGAAGATAAGGCTTTAGGCAAAGCCAAACTCAATTATCTGGCTCATTATGTAGGCGAATTTTGCAGTCAGAAAGATCCCATTTTTGGCACCTGTCTGGAGCACAAACGAACCTATTGTGTTTTTGACAGCAAAATGGCACGCATTATCCAGGCCGAAGGACGTTTAAGACAATTAAATCCCAATGCTTTAGGAGATGCAGAGCATACACGCTGCGCGGGGCTCAGTGTGAATGAATTACAAAGCCTTGATATGGGGCGCATCGATTTTTTAAACCCTGTCTATCCATTTCCCCAAGGACAGCCAACAAAAGAAGCAGGAATTGTAGGCGATGTCGTTTTAAATAGCCCAGATCCTTCAAAAGCCATGGATGAAATCAAACGGCGAGTCCAGAAAAAGGCGGAACAAAAATGAGATTATTCACTATTATTTTAATGTTACTTTCCATGCCGGTCATGGCTGATTTAGTAAGTCCACCCGCTCATGGGTTTCATTGGTACAGTACAGAAAACAAAGAGCCTCAGATGAAACCTGTTCAAAATCCAAAGGTGCCAAAGCCTTCGCTGACTCCTTATGAGCAGCTCATGGAAGTCCGCAAAGCCACAATGAATAAGCTCGCATCGGCATTAATTGCCCCATCATTTGATGCAACTTATGAGTACATGAAAGCCCAGCAGGTGTATGCCAAAAACAATCAGAAATTTGTCCAGTACTGGCAACAGGTGCTGTTGTCTCATCCCGAGCTGGATCATTCCTTAAATTTTCCAACCGACAATACGGCTGTGGCCATTCGCAATGATTCAATGAATCTTTTAATGGAGAGGGTAGTCAGAGAAGGGGCGAAACGTTATGGATTAATCCTTTTTTACAAAGGGAACAGTTCCATTTCGCAAAAATTCATCACTCATCTTGTGCCATTCGTCAATCTGACCCACTTTTCCATGATTTCGGTCACGACAGATGGACAACCCATTGAAGGTCTTCCTAATCCTAAAAACATACCTCTTCATGAAATACAAAAAACAATGAATTTGCAGTCACGCTACATGCCAGCACTGTTTCTTGTTGATTTAAAAACACAACAAATGTTGCCCTTGTCCTACGGTTTTGTCTCCACAACCGAATTAAAGGAACGTCTGCTGGATGTGGCGACTCATTACAAACGATACAGCTATGAGGGGTTTGAAGCATGATTGTCCGCATCATTTTTTTACTGCTTTGTTCTGTAATTAATCCATTGCACGCCAATGTCGCAGTTGAAGAACTCAATGCATTGTTATTGAAAAAGCAAGCCCCTAAAGCTTTTGCACAGAAGGAATCAGCTGAAGCTAAAGATTTATCTAAAAATTATTATTTTGCATTTATTTATCGAAGCACCTGCCCGCATTGTAAAAAATTCTCCCCTGTTTTAAAGGATTTTTCAAAAACATTTCATATTAAGGTTCGTGCTTTTAGCCTGGATGGAGAATCCCTGGATGGACTCGATACCACACCATTAACACCTGAACTTTTTCAAACGTTCTATGTATCAGGAGGGTATAAGCCTACGGTTCCCGCCTTGTTTTTAGTCAATCGACATACCCTGGAAGCCTACGCTGTCTTGTTTGGAGAGGCAACACCTTATCAGCTGGCACAAAGAGTTCATGAATTAAAGCAACACATTGAGGAGAAATTTAATGATTAGAGCTCTTGTGCTAACCGTTGTTGCGTCTTTTACTTGCGTGGCAGGAAATGGTGTTCATGCATCAGCCAGTACCGATTTAAATCATTTTTTTAATAATCTTGGTTATTCTGCGAATGTCACAGGTAGCCATTCCTATGAATCACAGGCAGCAGGATTTGCATCATTAGGTTCTGTCTATGCCAGAAATCAGGTGCGCTCCATTCAGATAGCTCACGTTGATGTACCTGGTTTTCGCTCAGGATGTGGCGGAATTGATATTTTTGCAGGTGGTTTTTCCTTTATTAAATCAGAGCAGATTGTTTCATTCATGCAGAATATTTTAAGTAACGGGGCAGGCTATGCAATGAACCTTGCACTCGAGACCGAACTGCCTGAAATTGCTCATGCCATGCAGTACATGCAAAAACTGGCAAATGATATTAATGGGACTAATTTTAATTCGTGCGAGATGGGAGAAAATCTGACTGCAGCGCTTTATCCTAAAAATAGAGCGGCACATCAGCGTTTGTGTGAGGACATCGGGCGTAATCGTAATGTATACACCGATTGGGCAGAAGCCCGACATAAATGTTCGACAGGAGGGGAGATTGAAAAGCGATTAGAACAGGCAAAAAACGATTCGGAATATAAAGACAGAGCTCTTTTGGATACCAATGTCGTTTGGGATGCATTACAACTGAATGAATTCATCAAATCAGATACAGAAATTTCAGAAGTCTATATGTCAATTTCAGGAACGCTGGTATTTGATGCCAAAGGAGGGATGCAAACGTATCCCTCTTTAGCGACTAATCAGGATTTTGTAAAAGCCTTGCTTTATGGAGGCAAATTACCCAGCTATAAGTGCACTGATTCGAACAAGCCTATAAAATGTGTTGCCATCAATGTGAAAGGAAGCCAGGAGATTAGCAGTAAAGATGCACTGGTATCTCAAGTACAAGCCATCCTGCAGGGAGTTTATGAGAATATCAAATCAGGGACTGCCTTAACGCCCCAACAAAAAGGGTTAATTGAACTCACCCAGCCGTCCGTATTTCAGCTTATTTCAGCCAGCGCACAGCAGAATATTGGCATACAAAGTAGTTATGAGCTTGCCCAGAGTGTAGCAACGGATTTGCTTGCCCAATATCTTGCAAACTCACTTGAAGTGATTCGAGCATCCCTTGCAGGGCGTGATATAGGAAATGCCCATGAAGAAAAACTATTTAAAAATCTGCAGGTGGCACAACAATTTGTAGATAATTTTAATAGCGAATCAAGAGCACGTTTTAATGCGGCACTGACCACCAATCAATTGGTTCAAAACAATGTGAAGCAGGCACTTAATGCCCTTAATCCCATCTTAAGACAATCCTATACCGGAGGAGCACAATGAGCCCATTATTAATCTATACCCCACAAAATGGGATTTATTTAAAAGAGCTGCTTGATGGTATGGCCACTTTGCTTACTGAATCTACCTTTAGTACGGCGTGTGACATTATTATGATTCTATCCGTTGGTATGGTCGGTTATCAGTATGTGATGGGTAAAAAGCTCGAATCATTAACCCGCTTTATGCTGACCACCTTTTTAGTCATGTATTGCGTGCTGGGCATTAAAGTGCCTGTGGCTATTATTGACATGCAGACAGCCGAAGGAGCAGGAGAAGCCTTAACGGTTGATCATGTACCTCTAGGCGTTGCTTTACCTGCCTCATTGATTAGTGGCATGGGGTATGGAATTACGACCGCCTTTAGTGATGTATTTCGCATGCCAGATAGTCTGGAGTACAACAAAACAGGAATGATTTTTGGTGCAAGGACTTGGCTTGCAGCAACTCAGACAAGGCTCTCCATGTCGCCTGATTTAGCACAAGACCTATCGTCCTATATCCGCCAATGCGTGTTTACGGCAAAACTTTTGGCAAGCCATCAATTAAGCCCTCAAGAGCTTACCCAAAGTGCTCATCTTTCTAAAACCTATTTTGAGGAGCCATCACCCATTTATCGGGTGATTCTGCATAATGGAGTCAATTTAAGTTGTGGTGATGCAGCAGCCAATTTGAAGACTCGACTACCCATTGCAGCGAAATTGGAGTTGGAACGTCTTAATCATCTGGTAACCACAGGCGCTTTAACATCACGCAACACAGACAGCAGTTCGTTGCCTGGCGAAAAGACTTTTGGTGACAGGTTGGAGGCCGCTCACAAATATTACATGAACATTACCGAAGATGCTGCCGAAACGCTCACCCAAAATATCTTAATTAATGCGACCCGAGATGCCGCAGCCGATGCTTTTGCTTTCTCAGGAGCTGATGCCGCACTCATGAATTACACCAATACGGACAGCACCCAAAAAATGCACATCGCTGAAGCCAATAGCTTTTGGCTTGCAGGATTTCGCCTGCCTTACTATATGACCGTGATGTGGATGTTGACGCTGTGTATCTTTCCATTAGTTGTTTTGATTTCTTTTTTTCCGACCCTGAGTAATGCTTATTTCCTGTGGGTGCAATCTCAAATCTACCTTTGGTCATGGCCGCCGATGTTTATTATTTTTCATTGGTTTGTTTCCATGGCCTCAAGTACCACCATTACTTTGTTTGGTCAAAAAACAGGAGGTGTGACCTTCTCTAATATCGATTCATTAGCCAGCATGCACAGTAATTTTGCCTATACGGCAGGTGCATTGGCGGCAAGTGTTCCTGTTATTGCCCTGTACATCACGAAAGGATTGGGACAGATTTTGAGTACATCCTCCCAGCATTTTGGTGGTATGGCACAATCTTTGTCAGTTAGTGAAGCGCAATCTGCAGCTGCAGGTAACATCTCCATGGCAAGTTACAGCGGTTGGAATATGAACTATGAAAATACCAGCGCCAATAACGTTTCGGCTAACAAGCACGATACCAATTGGACGAACATGCATGGGATGCACACGGAGCAATTGGGAAGTGGTGTGCTTAAGACTACCACAAGCCATGGGGATGCTGTTTATGACGTAAATCCTGGGATGTCACGAGGCCCCGTGCACATTTCAGATACAAAGGCCCTAAGCGGCTCTTTAAATCAGGCTTTTGAAGAATCCAGACAGGCTGCAGCCAATGAAAGTCAGCATTATCAAACGTCCTTGTCCAGTTTTGCGCACAGTGCCGTGCAGTTATCTAAAATGCAGGGTCATGATATGCGTTTGGGCGATGGAGTATCGACAAGTGAATCCGGTCAATACAGCCAGGCATTATCGACCATGACGCATATTGCCTCGGATGTAGCTAAACGCGAAGGGATAAGCCAAGAGGATGCGCTGGCTCATATGACCGCTGCTGGATTAAATGTCCATGCCGGAGTTGCAAGTGAAAAAAGCATGCTGGGAAGCATTGGGCGGTTTGCTTTTGGAGCAACAGGAGGTGCTGATAGCCATGCCAAGTTCGATCGGTCATCAACGAGTAGTGATCGTTACCATGAAGGGACGGACAGCAGCATGTCAGCGAAGGAAGCAGAAGACTTTAATCAGGCGCTTAATTACGTGAGTCAGTTTGCACAAAACCATCATTTTGATAACAGCCATTCGGAAGGGGCAAGCCTTTCGAATCAAATGGGTACCGATTTAAGGGAGGCGCAAACGGCAAGCCAAAACTACGATGCCTCGATGTCTAAAGCGGCTCGCATTAGCACAGCCAGGAGTTATGTGGAATCAAACGCTGATCAAGTGACTACCGATCTAAATCAGGCCTTCTCGAAATATGTTGCCAGTCGAACTGATGAAGCAACTCGTGATGCGTTGTATTCCAATCCTTCAGATCTGGCTTCGTTAAAACAATTACAAACGTTAGCTAATGAGTTTATCCATGAGCAACGAGAAGGTTTAATCGCACGATACGGCAATGCTTCTAAAAATGCTCGGATTGACTCCTTTTATCAGGATGCAGCAAATCCATTAAGTACAAAAGAGTCACAAATGAGAGCTGACTACCACAAAAACAGTAATGCATTGGAGGATTCTGGAAGGACTATGGGAGTTGGCATGGATGCATCAAGAGCCAAAGGTATGCAGCAAAAAATTAATAATCAGGTCGATGCGGCGGTCAATAAAACAAGCAGTGGAGGAGGGCGTTTAAAGAGTCAATACCAGCAAGCGGTTGAAACAACAAACAACGATGTAGGCGAAGGTAAAAAACTGGGGCAAACCAACGTGGCTATACCCGCCTATTTTACTAAATGGGTTGATCATCATGATAAATCAGCCCCAAAGAAGGAGCTTATCCATGAATAATGAAGAAATGAATTCACAAGAATTAAAAGAGGCCATCGCCTTGGATATAGAAACATTAAAAACATTGGACGTGGATATTATGCCGGCCAAGGAGTATTACCAGGCGAACAGGCGTTTGTTTTTGCATGTTTTTTTTAAACTATATGGAACAATACTTCTAGGCTTTTTACTTCCACTTCCTTTTTATTGGAACGTGTTGATGGTGGAGACTTCAACGCACGAGCTCATCTACATTTTTTTCTGGCTGCCATTAATGGCTCTAGGATTGTGCCTTTTTGTTTTTCTATTCATTTACAGCTCATTAAATCAATACATTTTGATTGACTATCAATTGAAACACAAACTAAGAACAGGCTCATTGATAGTAAAGCAAATAAAGCGGGCTGGAACTATAGCCTATCGAATATTTGCGGGGATTGTTTTGATTCCTTCACTGTTCTTGTTTCCCAGTGCTGCCTTCTTCATATCCTTTGGCGCTTTTTTCATCAGCGGGATTTTAACGAGCATCCTTGTTGAAATGGAGCTCAATAGGATAGGCATCAGCGCGCTGTTTACTCTCATAAAGAATTATTTTGATAAGGACAAAAATGCCAGTGCGGCAATACCCTTAAAATAAACAAAACACATCAAAAAGAATAATTTTTAACCACAAATACAAGCAGTGGAAGCCGCTGCTTTGCCCAAAACAAGCAGGAGGAAGATAAAATGAGCCATGAATCCAATTACAAACATTATACCCGGGGAGGCCAGATCTCATTCCATAATCTGCGGATGTGGTTTCAGATTAACAAAGCGCTCTTTCATGTTTACTTATTCATTTGGGCAGGGTTAAGCATTGTATTGACCTGTATCTTTGCGCCACATGGAATGATAAGACAGACGGTGTCCTATCACGCGGCTCATTTTTATCACCTGGCAGGGGTGTCACATGTATTTTCTATCCCTGTTAAAGGGGGGTATGCATCACAAACTGTCGAGCAGCTTCTCCACAATCACTATTTTTCTGCTACCTCAGATCGTTTACTGACCTTCTTGTTACAGTCAACTTTATGGAGTTTTCCCTTATCGTTGATTGTGGCACTTTTTGTGAGCCGATATTTCATTTATCGAGGAAAGGTACAAACACAAAACCAATTTATACGAGGGGCGAGTTTAGTCTCATCAGAAACACTTAAAAAACAGATAATAAAGCAAAGAAAAGCATCTGATTTACATCTTGATGGATTCCCTCTTTTGCAAGGCTCAGAGGTACAGCATTTATTAGTACATGGTACGGTCGGTATGGGAAAAAGTCAGTTCATCATGAAATTGATGGATTGTTTACGTGCGCGTGGCGACCGAGTCATTGTTTATGATAAGGGGTGCACGTTTACTCAGGCGTATTTTCAGGAAGGTCATGATGTCTTACTCAATCCCTTTGATGCACGCTGCGCTAATTGGGATTTATGGCTGGAAGCCCCAAAAGATGAATTACTGGAAAATATGGCAGAAAGCCTCATCCCCATGCACGGAGAAAACGATCCGTTTTGGGTTAATGCGGCACGTACCGTGTTTTCCTGTCTTGCAAGTCAAATGCGTGAGGATAAAGAACGTTCCTTATCCAAGCTGTTAGGGTTACTTGTAACTGGCGAGTTTAGCGAGTTGGAACCTTATCTCAGCGGTACAGCTGCAGCGACTTTGGTCAGTAATAAAATAGAAAAAACAGCCATCTCCATTCGCTCCGTCATTACAACTTACCTTAAATCAATGCAGTCGTTAAGTGGGCTTGATGAGTCTGGGAAGCCTTCCTTTTCCATTCGTGATTATCTGTTAAATAAAGATTTGGAGGGCTGGCTTTTTATATCAAGCAATGGGGAACAACATAAATCTTTAAAGCCGTTGATTTCGATGTGGATTGCCATGGCATCACTGACACTCTTAAGTTTGCCAGAAGACGCGAACAGGCGAATTTGGTTTATTTGCGATGAATTACCAAGCCTGCACAAATTGCCCTTATTGGGTGAAACCATTGCTGAAGTCAGGAAATTTGGCGGCTGTTTTCTTCTGGGAATGCAGAGCTTTAGTCAATTAGAGAAGGTATATGGGCGTAGTGGGGCAGCTGAAATTTTTGATTTGCTTAATACCCGAGCCTTTTTTGCAAGTCCAAGCCATGAAATGGCGCAACTTGTCAGTAAAGAGCTTGGGGATGAAGAAATTGATGACACCCGAGAAAATTACTCTTATGGAGCAAACTCCATTCGTGACGGTATTTCATTAGGAAAAAACCGTATAACACGCCCCTTAGTAACCTATCCTGAAATTATGGGACTTGATCCGCTTACCTGTTATCTGCGATTGCCAGGTCAATACCCTATTACAAAGCTGGAACTTCATTATCAAAAAAGAAGTATAAAGGCCGCAGGTTTTTTACCTCGTGCCATATCGTCTCTCCCTCCGTGTGATGCACATCTTAAAAATGATTCTGCTGTTCATGAGCCCACCGGCAATCGTTTTGAGGTGCAAGCGCCAAGCAACATCAAACGTATCGAACGCGAGTCCGATAAAGAATTCATTTTTTGATAGAGGAATAAATCATGTTAAGTCTGCGAGTTAAACCCATTAAAAAGCCTGGTTATTATTTTGATCAGGAAAATTATTATTTTACGAACCAATTGGTTACCCAATGGTTTGGATTAAGTGCTGCACGTCAAAATCTTTCTGGAGAAGTTAACGTAAATACCCTTGAGTCTCTTGTCAGTGGCGAATTACCAAGTGGCGATCTGATTAAAGGCTTGAAATCAGCCACTGGTGAAATGAACAGGCGAGGCGGCTATGATTTAACTTTTTCTGCCCCAAAATCCGTGTCGTATCTTGGACTGGTTTGTGAACACAAAGAATTTATTGATTTGCACCTTAATGCGGTCAAGACAGTCTTAAAACTGATTGAGAAGGAGGCGGCAGAAGCCCGTAAATCAGGAAAAGATGGCATGGAATATGAAAAAACAGGGAATCTTTGTTTTGCAGCCATTCTTCATGATACCTCCCGAGAGCTTGATCCTCAGCTGCATGTGCACGCATTGTTGATGAATTTCACCGAGCGTCTGGATGGCAAATGGCGTGCTTTGG
Source organism: Legionella cincinnatiensis (assembly GCF_900452415.1). Lineage (NCBI taxonomy): Bacteria > Pseudomonadati > Pseudomonadota > Gammaproteobacteria > Legionellales > Legionellaceae > Legionella > Legionella cincinnatiensis. The sequence goes on from NZ_UGNX01000002.1 coordinate 17,326, forward strand.
CTTCTGATATCAGTCGCAATAATGGCACCATGGAATGGATTATGAATAATCAAATCTTTTTGGGGCTTGTGTACCGATCTGAAATAGCTCTGGGTTTAAAAGAAATGGGACTCGAAATAGAGCATACGGGTGATGCTCATGGTTTATTTGAAATCAAGCATTTTGATAAGGCATTGTTGGAACAAATCTCTAAACGCCGTGCCCAGGTTGAAGAACATATTAAAGGGATGCACTCTCATTCATTAAAAGCGTATGACAGGGCAACTCTGGATTCAAGGAAATCAAAGGAAATGGTTTCTCCAGAGCAATTACGCACACGATGGAGCGCTGAAAGTGAAGCGTTAGGCATTAATCCATCCACCTATCTTGCCACCTTAAAAGAAAAAACTAAAGAATTGCATACGCCCAAAGAAGCCATGTCCAATAATCAAGAACTCGATAGAAGTGTTCTTGATGCAATTGAGCATTTAGAGGAAAAAAAACTAACCTTTACCTATCAGGAAGTGTTACAGACGAGCCTTTATTTTTCCTTAGGTGAACAGGGCTTTGAAGCGCTGATGTCACGGATTGATAAAGAAATTGATGCACAAAATCTGATTGCTCTTAATACAGAAAACTCCTCTTTTACAACGAGTAAGCTCATTAACAAGGAACAAGAGCTCATTAAAAAAATCGTGAACTTCACACACCAAAAAAAAGGCATAGAACGCAATACGGAAAAGGTTTGCAAACTCACGGAAAATGAGTCCATTCAAAAAGCAGTAACTCAAGCCTTATTTAACAAAGAAGGAGTTGTGCGCATCAAACAACAAAGCGCTGCCTCGCGTGAGCTCTTAAGCACTTTAATTGATTATTCACAGGATTCAAAAAAAATTCGTATTCTTTCTCCTTCTGCATTTTCTGCGCGGACGATGAATAAGGACATGACTAAATCAGCGCCTACCCTGTGGCAATGGATTTTATCTATTGGAAAACAGGATTTGTGTGAAACAGTAGCAGGCTTTAATTATCGTCATCGTTCAGAGCATAAATTACCTTTCTTTAACAGTAAAAAGGAGCGCGAGGTGCTGATTGTGGATGAATCACAGCGTCTGACACCTGACGAGATGAATACTTTATTATCTATTGCCGACAAGCGGAGTGCCAAAGTCATTTTGCTGGAAAAATCACAATCCCTTTCTGGTTTTAACTCCGATATTCCCGACTTGTTGAATAAAGCCGGCATAAAAACATTTGATGTTGATGACAGGAAAGCGCCTGCCACCAACATCAATCTCATAGAAGAAAAAACGATTGAAGGGCGTATTCTAAAAACAGCACAAATGTACAGTAACTTGCCGTTGAACCAGAGGCAGAATACAAAAGTATTAACTGTCTCAAAGCTCGAAGCGAAAGAGGTCAATGAAGCAATCCGTAAGCAGTTAAAAGAGCACGGGGAGATTTCAGTAGATGAAAAGAGCATAAATACGTTAACCCGTATGTCCTTGACCCTCAGTGAAAAAAAACTGGCCAAAAGTTATCAGCCCAATTGGGTATTAATCCAGAACACCCGTACAGAATCAAAAAAATTCACGGTAATCGGTGTCAATGAAAAAGACAATCAATTGATTGTTCGGAATCATTACGGGGCAAGATCACAACTTGCTGCTAAAAATATTACAGATTCCATGCAGGTTTATGAACAAACACCATTATCAGTAGGGATAGGAGATCAATTAATTGCTACGGGCAGTTTATCCTTTGAAGGATTAAAAATCGGCAACCAATATGAGGTCACTGCATTTACCCGCCATGGAATAAAAATAAAAGATGGAAAAAAAACTATTCATCTTATCACAAGTAACGAAAAGCATTTCCCATTGAGCCATGCCTATGCCAAAACCATTTATTCTGATGATATTAAACCCGTGAAACAAACCATTATGACACTACCGGCCTATGCGCTCAAACAAAATACCATGTCGGTATTATGCGAATCGAGCAAAGAAGAATTAATGATTATTACGGATGATGTGGACAAGGCTAATCGGTTTGCAATGAAGACTGCAACAAAATCCTCAGCGATATCGCTGACTTTGGATGCCGCCAAAACCAATCATGGTGCACAGATTATTGACCGTAGAACCACAGCTGATCTGCTCACGTCACTGGAACAGGCCTTAACTGTTTTAACCGCGGAAAAAACCCCGAAAAGTGATGCAGAAAAAGCGCTGAATTTTGCAATAGCGCATCTTTCGGAACGAGAAGCAGCCTTTACTCGGTCAGACTTGCTTAAGGTTGCTGTTCATCAGGCTATAGGAAAAGCAGGACTTAACGAATTAAATAACGTCTTGGATAAGGTCATAACTAATGGGGAATTAATATCAGGGGGGAACGAGATATTGACCACCAAAGAAGCAGTGGCATTTGAAGAGTCAATTATCAAGAATGTTAAAGCAGGCATTAACATGATAAAGCCGCTGATGAGTGGTGATGAAGCACGAAAACAATTAGAACTGACGCACCTTACCAAAGGGCAAAAAGAAGCCTGTGAGTTAATCACGACTACATCCGATCAGTTTATTATGATTCAGGGTTATGCAGGAACAGGAAAAACAACCATGACTCGAAGTGCGATTGACACCATCAGACATGTTCAATCGATGACTCATGAAAAGGTTGAGCTGATTGCGGTTGCGCCCACACACCAGGCTGTAAAAGAAATGAGGGCGCTGGGCATTGAAGCGCAAACATTAAAGAGTTTTCTTATTGAACAAGAACAGGAATCGACATTAAGCAAAGAAACACTTGTGCTGCTTGATGAATCTTCTATGGTCTCTAATCGAGATTGCGCAAGCCTCATCCAAAAAATTCATAATTCGGGCGCTCGTTGCGCAATGCTTGGCGATATTAGCCAGCATCAAAGCATTGAAAGTGGTAAGCCAAGCAAGATATTGATTCAAGAAGGAAGCATCAGAGTGGCCTGTATGGATGATTTGGTACGACAACAAGTCATCGGATACAAAAAAGCAATCGAAACATTAATCACGGGGGATATTGATAAGGCCTTAACTCAGTTAGCTAATCAACCCTTAGACTCAATCACCCGGACTAAAGCCGATAGTCCTTACAATGACATTACCTCTTCAATTATTGAAACAGGCCATTCGACCCAAACGAGCCTGGAACAGGAACACACTCAACAAGAACAGAGAGAGCTCTTCCAGGAAGAATTGAAACAAAAAAGCCCCATAGAAATGGCTGTAGGAGATTATTTATCACGTACACCCGCATGCCGTGATAACACCATTGTTATCATTCATGAGAATAAAAAAAGGGAAGTTGCAAATGGTCTGATTCGAAATGCACTGATGAAAGAGTCTAGCATAGGCCTTGAAAACAAAGAGTTTCCGCGGCTACTAAGCACGAATTACACCACTGCAGAGCTTTATTATTGTGAAACGTATCGGGATTGTTTAAAAAAGAAAGAAGACTATTTTTTAAAGAAAGGAGATCACTATTTTAAAGTGGTTTCGGTAGATGAGTCAGCGAAAGTAGTGGTATTAAATGATACGAAAGGAAATAAATGTCTCTTTGTTCCTGAAAAAGAAAATAAAGACTGGAAGATTGAATTGTTTCAATCCATGCCAGGAAGGGTTTCGGTGGGTGAAAAAATTCACTTTAAAAAATCTGATAAAACTTTGGGACGTTTCGCTAATGAAAGGGTGCAGGTGACGGAGGTAAATGATGAGTCATTTACCGTAAAAGACAGTAGTGGTGTGGCGCACGTACTGGAAAAAAAACAGCTGAAGGATTCCCATTGGGATTATAGTTATACTGCTACCAGTTACTCCATTCAAGGAGCTTCATCGCCATTTGTTATTGGAGTTGCTGAAACTAAAAATGCTCAAGTAAACCATCTGCGTTCATTTTATATCATGGTAACCCGAGGCTCCTTGCATGCGATGATTTATACAGACGATCATAAAAAACTAAAAAAACAACTTCGTGTTACTCCTGAAAAAACTTCTGCATTGGAATCGCTTGGCCGTCTGAATCCCCCAATAAAGACCAAAACGCTCAATGAGCCACCTAAATCACCCAAGCCAACGCAAAACATGCCCCAAATTAAGAACCAGGAAGCTCGCTATGATGCCAACGCGCTGTCACAACATTTATCCGACCAGGCTGAGCTTGTGATTGAAACACTACTTGGAGAACCCAATAGAGCGCTTTCTTCAAAAACAGAATATCGATACGGTACTAACGGCAGCTTAAGCATCTGTTTACGTGGAGAAAAAAGGGGTGTTTGGCATAACTTTGAAACAAGGGAAAAAGGAAACATGCTTCATTTGATTCAAAAAACATTAAATCTAAACTTTAAAGAAAGTCTTGAATATGCTGCAAAATTAACAGGTGATGACTTAAAGGAACAAATTAAATTAGTAGGCAAAAACCCTAATAAGATTCAAGCAATCGATTCTGATAAGAAAAGAAAAACATCAGATTATGGAATGCAATTAGCGCGAGAATCTAAGCCCATATCAGGTACAATAGCAGAGCGATATTTAAAAGAAATCAGAAAGATTCATAATGTTTCTGGAGAAAATATTCGCTTTCATCCCCATGTTTATACTAAAGATACCGAAGAAGTTCGCTACAGGCCAGCACTATTGAATATTGCGCGAGACAAAGACAATAAAGTAGCCTGCGTTGAAGCGGTATATCTGGATAATGAAACCACGAATAAAGCGATAATGAAGATGAAACCTAAGAAAACTTATGGCTCAAAGGCCGGCGCTGGAGTCATACTAAATGAGGGTACAGGGCATGAAAGTGTCACCTATATTGCAGAAGGTGTAGAAACAGGACTAAGCATCAGAGATGCAGTTCAAAATGATCGCGTTATAGCGACACTGGGAAAAGAAAATTTTGTAAATATCGATATGGGATTGCTCACTGATAAAATAGTCATTTGCATGGATAATGATGGTAAACCCATTAAAGAGGATAGGGTAATTATTCAAACCATTGAACGATTAAAACAGCATGGAAAGACTGTAGAAATTGCTATTCCTCTGCATCAAAAAGACTTTAATGATGTCAATAAAAGCGGAGGGATACAAGGAGTAGTTGATACATTAAATAAAGCAGTTAGTGTTGATAAATTGATTGGAAGCCTTAATAAAACAGATCTAAATCAAGAACAAATTAAGAAGTGCCTTGAAGACATTTCACGACAGATGAAACTTGAAATTCCTGAAATTAAAAACAATTCAATTGATAAATTAAAGACCCTTCAGCGAGAAGAAATGGAAATATATTAAAATCTGTTAATTGATCATAGGAATTTTTTATATGAAAAAAATAAGTGGAATAATCTCTCTTATATTGATAAATGGATCATCATCCTACCTTATTTATGTCTATGTATTAATAGCTTGTTCCACTAAAATGAATAACCTATTACAGGTTGCGTATGAGCCATCTGGAATGCAAATGTTCTTCTATTTTATATCGCTCCCGTTTTTTATCGTTTTAGCAATATTAAGTCGTATTCATTGTTTTTATTTCGATGTAAAAAGGGGATTGTCTCTGTGGTTATTTTTGATTTGGATATTGTATTTTTTATTTATCGAATTTATTGACCAAATAGTTCATTTTCCCAATGGAAATGATCTGTTTTATTATGGTAGTTTAGCTATTTCATTAGGCGCATTTACTTTAATTGGATTAACCACTCATTTCCAATTAAAACAATTAATGTCCAATTCTTGGTGAAATTTTTAGAATTAAAATTATCTATATTACTTGAAAATTTAACGGTAAATACCATTTATATCACTTAATTATTGATAAATCCTTCAATGAAATTATCTACCTTTTTCTTAAGTTCTGCGATATGTTCTTCGGCATTATTCGAATCACTTTGAAGTTTATTTTTATCATAAACACAACGAAAAATATCAGCACTGATTCCAAGCAATCTTAAAAGATGAGTCGTGTGTTGACGATTTAATTCCTCTTCTTTTTCTAAACGTCTTTTTTCATCCTCGCTTATCACTGGATTATCTTTATTATGGAGATAAACCTTTATCCCTAGCTCAATCATTTCTTTCATTGTTTGAGACGATGAATCATGGCCTTCATCTTTTTTAATGGATTCGAGTTGATCAATGATTTTTTGATTTAAATAACAATAAGCCTTGGGCATAAAATCCTCTTTTAAATTTAGAATGCAGGTTCAGTGCATTAATTTTAACTGATGCTGAATAATTATATCATTTAACTATAGGTGTCGAATAGGTGTGTATTATTGTTTTATAGACTATTTATATTCAATTGGTAGGTGTGGATTGGGTGTTGATATTTTATAAGTTATTGATTATTATTAAAGAGTGGATACACACCTATATAAAACAGAGGAGTTAGCAGAATTAAAAATGCAAATCTGTACGTAAGTTATTGAATAATAATAAATATGTTTTATGCAATGAACATTGCGAAGGGTGTGTTCTTTTTCTTTAGTTTTGCTTTTTTGTGCGTGTTTCACTGGCCGTTTTAGTATAGTTTATTTAAATTAATATATTGGTAAGCGCATAATAATTGCGTACTTGTGATTCATTGGATTCTCTTATTTATAATTGTGTTACTCAATAGGGATATTTATATCATGGGCATATTAAAAACAATTCTGAAAAAAATTGCTAAAGTCATTCATTTTCGACCATATAGCGAATGGACTGAAAATGAAAAAGCAAAATATGCTAAACAGCATTCTTTTCGTTCTTATTCCAAATCAAATAATACAGAAATTAATCCTGCTACAGGATTACCAATGATTGGCGCTTTAGACAGCATGGGAAATTCTTTTGGTTCCAGTGCATCCGATAGAGACAATTATTGGAATAATGATTATCATAATTATTCAACGTACAATAGCAGCAGTTATGATCCATTTAACAATCGCTATTAACGACACTAATTTTGATATTAAATTGAGGATTTATTATGGCTTTAATCAGCGCAAGAAAAGCACCTGAAAAAGAAAAAATTAAAATAGAAATCAGTAAAGACATTTACTCAGAAATAAAAGAATACTGCTCATGGGTTGGTATTGATGATATTAGCCATTTTTTTGAAGAATCTGCTTTTATGATTTTTTCGAAAGACAAAGAATGGAAACAACATAAAAAATCAAAAAAATTAAGCCAATCAATATAGATTCAGATTTTATAAATTTTCAAGATAATTCTTATGTCTATTTTTAATTAAATCAGTATTATTAGACGCTCTTAGAATCTAAAAAAAGCCCATGGACTTTGGGCTTTTTTATTGAAATTTTACTCTATTTTAATTAACTCCCAATCACCAAAGTACCCATCTTTAGTTTTAATTAAATCCTCATAAACACGCATCTCTAAACCATCAGCAATTTCATCCCACCCTGTTACTTCCTTGGCTATATTAAAATAATCATCATTAATAAAAAACACCCTAGGAACCCCGTATGTCCAGATAATGCCATCAACACCCAAAAGCGTTGCCCCTTCAAAGCCCCAATCATCCATTTCTTGTTCTGGGGTATTGCGTCCGTGGTATAGTCTTAATTTCATCAAATGTTCCTTTCATCTTACTATTGTTAACACGCTATTTTCAGAATGAGGCAAAGAGATTGTTCTTTGCCTCAAAAAAATTCTGTTACCTTTTTATTTCCATCATTTTTTCAGTAAGAGTCCACAAGGCACGATTTAATTTCACATTTTGATCAATGGCTTTTACTTCTCTCGTTTTCGTTCGAGTGGTGTAACCGTATTTATTTAAACGATGGCCACGGATACCGCCTTTAATTAAGTTTTCTTGCAGGACATTAAACACCGTAAACAAATCATTATCTTTTTGATCTACATAACGCCTTGGTTGCAATAAACTCTTAGGATTAACGATAATACCCCCCTCTGTATCAGAGAATTTTAGTGAATGTGCAGCTTCTGCAAAAATCATTTTTTCATCGTCATTTAAATGAATGGAAGCCATATCATCTGATACATCAAGCATGTTATTTGCTGTCTCAATCACTTTGTAGGTGCCTTCAATGACATTCCCAAGAACATCCCCCTGATGTTTGATTCTGATTTCGTTATACGCTTGTCCAGCAATCATTCCATTACTGCATACAACCCGAAAAAGACCCGCCATTAGACGATAAGAAGACAAACCATCATGAGAGTTAATAAGAACCAGTTCGGGGTAAAGCCCCTGATTATTTTGCATCACATCATGGCGTTGAAAACGGAGCATGTGTTTTGCAAATGCTTTCGATTCTTGATTATGACTTTTAGTCTGAGTTGCCCAAGTCGGAAAAAAACCTTCTGAGATTAATTTTTCAATGATTTGCTCTGTTGAGATTGGTGAGTACTGAGCACTTGTTTTATATGAACTATCTTGTGTGAAGATGGAAGGAGCTAATTTAAATAATTTTTCTTTAGATAAGATGGGTAACACGATTTCTTCTCCTATGTTTTCTTTAATGTTCCTAAACGAACAAGTACATTATGACAAAACTAGGAATAAAAGTCAATTAAATACGTCTTTTAATTAGATGTTTTAATATCATTTATATGTTGGAATGTGTAATATAAATGTTAATTTAAAAACCCTTTATAAAGGTCTTGCTCATTCTCAAAATGAACATATATTCCGCCATATGTACCAGTTAACCCAGTAATTCCGTTAATCGTTGGACCATCAAAACCCCAATCTTGCAAAGACTTATCAGATGTTGTTCTGCCATGGAATAAATGTAATTGCATGTTATATCCCTCTAATTTTATTCATCTCCTCTAAAACCCCACAACAAATGATCACTTTGTTGTGGGGAGGGATTTAATCAATTGCCGCAAAAATTTGCTTAAATTCGTGATGTTGTCCGGCAAAATCTAAGAGAGCGTAATATTTATCTATTATTTCATCTGATTCGGTTCGCCATGCGAGATTATTTAGGGCGTAGGTTGTAGCAATAATCCCCGCTGCATCGCTAGATACGCTTCCCTCGTAGCCATTACCATGAACAAAGATATTGAATGGCTCGCTTGAATGGGGCGCTATATAAAATCCATTGTTACTCAGCTCGTAAAAATCCCAATATCCACCATGATATGTGTTGCAAATAGTACGCATTGTTCGGTATACCGTGGATTCAAAGCTTAAGTATTCTTTATTTAAATGCTTTGGGAGAAAGGCTAATCGTTGGTTGTCTGAAATTAATTGAGATTGAATGAAGAATTGTTGTCTTTCAGTATTCATGTGAAGCTCCTTATTTTTCTATTATGTTCCTAAGTGAACAAATACAGTATCTCAAAATACCTCGATAATGTCAACATAAAACATCTATTTTAATGACGTTTTTTATTATTATTTTAGCTGGAACACTTGATGCCTAAATAATAATGCATCATTTTCTTTTTATACTTCCGCTTCTTAAGAGCATACGTAATATCCAAAACAAGAAAACAAAATCTATCTCCAATTTTTTTAATCATAACAATATCCTTATCAATTAATTTATCAACAGAAAGAGGCATATCCCCTTTCTGTTGGTATGCGCTTATATACGTCTTTTTATGCATAAGATGAGTAATAGAGCGCTTCACCAGACCAAATACTGGCTCTACTGACTTCATTAATCTTCACCGAACCATGAATGCCAATTCTTTTCCTAAAGGGCTGACCTATAAAATTACCGGGGATTGGCTTGGTTTTTCCACTAAAACCCGAGCCATCGGAAATAAGTTCCTGTCCTAGTTCTCGTAACTCTAGAGTGGTGCGACCGATAAGTTTGGTCACTTCGTAAAAATCTATATTTGTTTGGTCATATCCCCAGCTTGCATAAAGGATAGAGCCTACTTGAAGGGAGTAGTGATTCATGTTTTTTCCTTATTTTATCGTTTATGTTCCTAAGTGAACAACTATATTATGACAAATCAGCAATTAAATGTCAACATATAACATCTATTTAATAGATGTATTTTATACTTGTAATATATTGACATAGTGCTGACTGCTGCTAAAATAAAAAAGTCACTAAGGACAATAATGAAAAACCGGAGCCATAACATGATTACTACAAACCAAACGAAGGCACCACCTGAGCTTATTGCTCAATTGAACAACTTTGTTTGCTTACATGGCCAAAATACGAAAACACCTATACTAAGGAATTTTAAAACCTATTTTACAATAAGGCATGCGGTCTATCATTATCGACCACCTTCATCTAAAAAACCCGATAGTTCAGATATCAATTACTATTTTAATGATCATAATAATCGATCTGGAGCAAGGCACTGTCTTTATCAGATCAGCGAAAACTCTCTTTTAGAGGCTTATAATAAGGCCAGCAAAAGAAATGAAACTGCTATTAAAAAAGTAATGGGAACAGATTGTATTAGAGATTGTATCAAGACCCCTGTTTTTGCCTTTCGAGTAAAGTGCGCCTACAAACAGCCAGGGAACAAATACTTTATTAATTTAGCAACTCATACTGGATATAGCCGTATGAATGATTCAAAGAAAACCGCATCGAATTATTACATAAATCCACAACTTACCCTGATTGAGATAATAAAATGAAAAAACTATTACGACTTGAAATTAAACAAAATTTACGTAGACCTCCACGGGTTTACGTCAAATCAATCGATTTAAAAACAATTTATGGCTCTTTTCATGTGGATGCCCCTGATGGTTTTGAGGGATGGGACTTACTGTCTGCTGAGCAAGCCATTGAACTTAAACAATTCATGCAAAACGTTACAGCTGTTTATCAACACTTAAACCCTTCTCCTGCAAACACACTGACAGATTTTCGTTTTCGCCTTCCTTATGAATTTCTGGATACTTTAGAACAAATTGAGATCCTGTGTCATAAAGAAAAAGTGGAACTCAATGTGTTTGATTCGATGATTACAAGCATGATTCAGCAAATTAAAATAGCCACCAGTAAACTCTCAGGTCACTCCAAAGAACAAGCCCTTGCATTGCTAGATCGTGCCAATCTTGCTGAATATAAAAAAATTGATTTTAGCCATCAAATCAAAGCAATATTTGCAGAACTGCAAGCCATTCACAACCGTTCTGAAAAACTACACCTTAAAGCCAAAGATTTATATAACAAAGATAAAAGTTACTCTCCCCTGGCAATTAAAGGTATGGCTGAAGGTGAAACCACACCATCAAAGTGGTTGGTGTCCTGTGCTATAGATATTCTTATGGATGAACGAACCGCACCTCTTGATTCTATGCTGTCGAGTGACGATATTTTTATGCTTTGGGCAAAGCCTTTGCTGAAAGAAGCGTTCTCAAAAGAAACACTGATTAGTAAAGCGCAAAAGCTAGAGAAAAATAAGTCACTTATTGATAGAATTACACAATTTAATCAAATGAATTAATAATTTGTTCATAACTGTTCTGAGGACTTTGACTGTCATGCACCATTTTAAATTAAAAATGACTTTGTTCTTTTCTGCACTGATGATAATTCAAAGTTTAGTCGGTTATGCTTTGTTTCAACAAGTTAAGGATGATGATCAATTGATGCTTGCAACAATTCAGGCAATGACGATTATATGACCAAATCAAACTTGACTAAGAATAGAGCATTAATCACTACTTAATAGCAAATTACCCCCAAAAAATGTCTTACATAATAAACAGCATCTTGGCTAATGCCTTAATAGTGACGAAAAGCTATACTGAATTTGTTTGGCGCAGCTGAGATGTTGACAGGATGTTGAGACACTAGAGAGTTCAAGGATGAACTCAAATCAATGGCATTTACAGCTGCGCACAGGCACAAAACAAAAACCACAGTTAACCAACTAACTCTTTAGCCTTATCCCAAATATGCATCAATTCATCAAAGGGCAAGCCTTCCAGGTTAATCAACTCACGCTCTTCAGCAATCAGTTTAACCGCACGTAATCGCCTTTCAAATTTAGTTAATGATTGCCCAAGGGTTACTCGGGGACTTAACTTGCAAAAAATACACAGGGAAAACACTGCATGGAGTAAATCGCCAATTTCTTCTTGCAAAGCAGTTTGATTCGCTTTAGAAGGATCATGTTCCAGATGCTCTTTGATTTCATCACACTCACTGTGAATTTGATTCATGATTTGGTCTGCACTTTGCCACTTGAAACCAAATTGAGAGGCTTCTTCCTCCAGAGCACTAATTTTATCCAAAAGATCCATGTTCAGCCTAAAGGTGATTTGATGAGTACTGTATGTTGTTTTCAACCACCAACCATGAGCCCTTCATCATAATATTTGATAACTAAATCTGATTTTACAACGGTTAATAGCTGCGCGTAAAATAGCATAGCTCAACCAATAAGTATCTTTAAAAGCTATTTTTCAACTCGAATAGAGAATATATTTGACACTATTTTCAAAAAATGAAACAATCTTGCCAGGTTTGAAACTGACCCATCCGTCTGCATCCTATAAAGGAAATGGTAAATAGTTTAATCAACAAGTTTATTGGTAGTTATCTTTATTCTGAATCATAAAGGGAATCCATAACGCAGACACTGGTATTTTTTCCCAATTGATGAGGAACTTATGATGTTGTCTATAGAATCCGTTAAAAAACAAGCCAACCTACTTAAAACATTCCTAAATGAAAAGCATAGCAATATTTCACACTCATCTTGCTTACAAGCTATAGCAAAGATAAATGGCTACAAAGATTGGAATACTATGCAATCAATGCTTGATCACCAAGAAGAGATTAATGATATGTCCTATGATAATAACCCTAAATCCTATGTGCATGATGTTGCAGACCGATTACATGAGCTAGAATCTTATGTATATGAATTAGCTAACCAGGTAGATAAAATTCAGTCTAAAGTAGATGAACATGATCCCTATATTTTGATGCAACAAGGAATAGATCCCTGGAACCCACCAGATTAATACAACCATCTCAAGTGCCACCAAGAACTTATAATAATTATCAGGAATACTTATATGTCATACTCTATGAATATCGAAGTTAATGAATTCCCTTTTCAATTTGGACGAATGGGCTATCAAACCCCTTCTATAGGAATTTTTATTGATTTTTCTAATGTTAAAATTAAAGAAGCAATAGAGACAGGAAATGAAAATTTTTACAATGCTATTAAATCAGTTTTAAGTCAAGGTGATGAAATAGATGCTTTGTATGAAATGACTAATTTTGAACATTATGCATTACAAGGCCATGGATGGAGAGCACTAACGGAATACTACGATTTTGCCTCTCTTGAAAAATTTAAATTTCAGGCTGAATTAGTACTTGCCAGCAAACATGCAAACGAAGAGCAACTCCGAGTTGCTAGAACCATCATTGATGTTTTAAATGGAACATATAAATTTCCACCACCACCTGAAAAGTCTCCTGAAGAAAAAGCAAAAGCCGCTTTTGAGCGTAAGAAACCAAAACTTAAATTGAAATTGACAATTGATAGAGGTTATAAATGCGATCAATGTGGTAATTCAACTGAAAACAGTCTTTGTCTCATCCGAAGAGATAATTCCATTCTTAATTATGAGATTGATAACTTAGTGTTAAGATGTAGAAAATGTATGAATAAGATGAGAAGTAAACAATAAATTTGTATCGCTCTGTCTCCATCTGGGTATCAAAAAAAAACCAGATGGAGACAGGATAGAGTTCATTACCCAACCACAGCAAATCAAATGAAAGCCATTAACCGCCAAATACTATAGCTACTGTAACACATAACGTTGATAATATTTTTTGACTAAATTTTGAGATTCTCTAGAGTTTGCGAACCATGTTTGAAATCAAAATAGCCGAACCCTCTTCCCTGTCATAATATCCACAAACCCATCCTATTATGAAAAGGGGTATTAATTACACCAACTATTTTTGTACCTATATTATTGACATGTTTCCAAGTTTGATTAAAAATATGATTTTGGTTAGACAGAAACCATGCGTCTGCGTACTAAAGCTTTCACGAGTACTGTCATTGAACAAACGTTCTCTAAATCATAATAAACCATAGCTTATAAATGTTATAGGAAGCAGACGACATAACGTTAGTGAGCGCAAATGAGGTTTATATGATTACTCCAATTTCACCAACATATCTTAAGCAAAAAGCAAAAAAACTAAAGAAAAGCGATAACTTATCAATGTGCGTAGCTCTCGATGAGGTTTCAAAGTTTTATGGATTTTCTAATTACAGACACTATTTAAATGTTTTTGAATCTAATCAAAGGCAATCGAAAAATCCTATCTTAGATTATATTGAATACTTCAAAATCCAAGCAAATAACCTAATCGAGGATTACAAAACCCAAACACCTTATTTTGATGATGTAATTGAAGATTATTTGTATCAATACAACCCACAGCACTTTGATATAGATGAAATTATAATGTCATTTGATGTAGACGAGAAAAATTTTAACCTAACAGAGGCTCAAGACATAATCGCGTATTATGCTGGCTATGAAAAATGGCAGGATATGTTGAATATTTCTGAAAGTGACTTAATACTTGCCAAATTATTATTCGATAACAAAAATATCATAGATATTGAAGATTGGCATATGTATATCGCAAACGCCGAAGATGATAACCATACAACCTTTGATCCCGAATCGAAAATTGAAATATTAAATAAAATTTTCCTTAATATTTGGTAATGCAAACTGGATCTGTTCCAAATAGAAATGCTGTTAGATATCAAAAATAATAGGCTTTAAAATGAAAATTGAAATTATTGAGTCAAAAACTTATAGAAAACAAACTTACAATATTTGCTTTGACGGTCGAGAGTATTTCTTAATGGCTATTAACTCGATTGGAATTCCGGAGGTCATGACTTACCATCCCACCCTTGAGGATGCAAGTGACTCATACGATCAATTACCGGGCAAAAGAGGATGTGCTCAGTGCTAGCAAGAATTATTAAGCGCTATGTTTGAAATAACATCCTAATTTAATTGAAAACATTATGGATGGTTACAAGAGTAGTTAAAGGTGTCTGCTAAAGTCCATCGATTGATGCAACACCCGAATAACTGCAATACCATAATGAGTCATTTTGAAGAAAATAACATGAGAACCTACGTTGAAAGCCCTCAAATCCTGACGGACATAATCACATGTTCGAGAAATAAGTGGATCATCTGCAAGATACTGGAAGCTTGTTTGAATTGCCAAAATATAATCTTCTGTCCTTTTGATCCCAAACTCTCTTATACTGTATAAATAGATTGACTCAAGATCCTCTATAGCCTTTGGATAAAGACGATATGTTTTATTTGGCATGAGGTACTTTCTTCATTCGCCCAAGAAATTCTTCCGCATTCCACATTAATGGATCACCGCTCCCCTCCCCTTCATCGATAAGATGACGCAACTGCTCAAGCTTTGATTCAGCTTGTTTTTCACGAAGAAGACGTAATGATTCTCTTAATACTTCGCTATTACTTCTATAATCTCCTGAATCCACAAGAAACTGAACATAATCACGAAGTTCACAGCCCAAATCCACTGTCATTGTGCGCGCCATAAATACCTCATCAATGTAAGTAAATGTCTTACATTTAGTATATAAGACATTTGCTTACATTTCAAATCAATCATAGCTATCGCTAGAGTACACCTCTGTGATAAATTTTACCCTTTTTTTAAATCCCTTGTTTTTACTATCAATAGAATATGGTTTTTATTTATGATAAAGTGCTATCACTACTCTTAAATATTATATTTGGAAGGTCCAAAAATATCAGCCAGTCTTCCTGAAGTTGCTACATCATAATTCCATATAAATCATCAAAAAAATAATCTTTTCGGGAAATTTTTATTTGATTTAATAGCAAATAATACGGGGGCTGGTATTTCAGATCTCGATCAGCCACAGAATGAAAAAATAAAAACCAAATTACTAACCCACACGATCAATTTTTTCGAACAGCTATGGCAGACCTTCGGTTTGCACGTGATTTTTTGAACGCTTGGTTGCCACATGATAACGCGAGCGCATTGATTTTTCTAAATTAGAAATGCAGCTTCGCTCCTATATTAATGAGGTACGTCAAGAGTCTGAAGTTGATGTGTTATAAAACAACGATAGACAATAAAAAAGCCTATCTTTATTTTCTTTTAGAGCATCAATCCAAACCTGATCCATTAATGCCTTTTCGATTGCTTAAATACCCAATTATGTATACTACTCCGTTGCAGTCAAAAATTCATATTGACTTTAGTGATTATTTTGCTTTAAAATTTGAAATAATATGAAAAACCGTCAAAAGTAGGTTTATAACGCCATGAAAATTACATCTTAGGTAGGCCCTTTTACAGGGCAAAGAGAGAAAATCATTTTTGATTTTCTATTTTTTATTGTCCTAAAAGACATGCTTAAGAGTAAACCATGCACCATAAACCGATTCAATTTAAAGACCTAGGTCTTATCTATCCGCATAAAATCTGTTTTCACGAATTCAGTGGTGAAATCCATTTTGGTGAGCGTATTGCATTGATTGGCCGAAATGGCTCAGGAAAATCAACCTTACTTAAGATACTTGCTGGTCTTTGTTCAGCCTCTGCTGGCGAAATTAAAATACCACAGGATGTTCTTATTCGGGCTTGGGGAGCAATGGAACAGCCAACCGACTTAAGGACTATATTGGTCTTTTAATATCTATAATTCGGTATGTTTCATTTTATAGGATTGTAAACTGTGAAGTTGTTCAAGTATTTTCATTGAATACAGATAGATAACCAATTTTTTTCATCATTAGTAATTAAGTTTTCAAATTACCTATAATAGAACAAATAGTTTTATTGTTTTATTCAATATCTATGATGAATTCTTTAAAAACCTTTATTTTTAGGTAACAATGACGCTTTAACATTACGGCTCTGAAGAAAACTATGAATAAGGGGTATAAATAAATGGGCTGCTCCACTTGTCCTTCTCACAAAGAACCAATGCCCAAACTGTGGCATAATCCTAAAGTCATTACGGCAGCAATAGCCGGTATATTATTAACTATTGGTTTTGTAGGCTCATATTTGACACTACCAAGGATAATTGCTAACGGGTTTTACATAGGCGCGGTGTTAATTGGTGGATATTATTTCGCACGGGAAGCTATAGAAGAATTTTTCAAAGAACATGAAATCGGTATTGAGTTTTTGATGTCTACCGCTGCTATTGTTGCTGGTGTGATGGGACAATGGGCAGAATCGGCAACACTGGTTTTTTTATATTCTATTTCTGAAGCAGCAGAGGGTTATGCTGGTGAAAGGGCGCGACATGCTATCAGAGTATTGATGGAACTTGCCCCAAAATCCGCATTAGTCCGACGTAATAATAGCGAGTTCCTAATACCTTTAGAAGACATTCAAATTGGAGATGAGTTTATTGTTCGTCCTGGTGAAAGCATCGCTACAGATGGAGAGGTCATATCTGGACATTCTAGTGTAAACCAAGCGCCTATCACGGGTGAATCAATTCCTGTTGAGAAATTTGTGGGAAATAAAGTATTTTCTGCAACTATTAACGGCGAGGGGACTCTTACTATTCGCGCTACCAAAAAATTTGCTGAGAACACGTTATCTCGTATTATTTTTCTTGTTGAAAAAGCACAGGATAAAAAAGGTCGCAGTCAACGATTTATAGAGCGTTTTGGCAATCTCTACAGTCCATTCGTTCTTTTAGCAGGGGTACTAATAGCTACCCTACCTCCCCTATTTGGGCTGCATTGGCAAGAATGGGTGCTACGTGCAACGGTGTTTATTGTTGCAGCTGCACCATGTGCTTTAGTAATTTCTATCCCAATTACCCTTGTAGCTGCTCTTGGTACAGCCAGTCGAAACGGAATATTACTTAAGGGTGGGATATATTTAGAAAAATTGGTTCAAATAAAGGTTATTGCGCTTGATAAAACAGGAACCTTAACACAAGGACAACCCAAGGTCACCGATATCATTTCGTTAAATAATTATACTCAGAACCAAATATTAAATGTAGCTGCCACCCTTGAATCGCGTTCCCAGCATCCACTGGCACATGCCATTTTACAACAAGCAAAGGCAGAAAGTGTTGCATATAAACCTGTTGAACATTTTAAGTCATTGACTGGTTCAGGGGTTCAGGGTTTTATAAATGGAGAACAATTTTATATTGGCAATCCAAAATTATTTATTGATATGGGTCTATTGGTAGAAACTGTAATTCAAGAAATAAATAAATTACAGACCGTTGGAAAGACTGTCGTATTAGTAGGAACAGATAAGGAAATTCTCGGTTTAATTGCAATTACTGATCCTCTAAGATCTACAGCAAGGCAGATGGTATCGTCCCTAAAATTGATGGGTATTGAGCGTGTTGTTATGCTCACTGGAGATAACTCGATAACTGCCGCGTCAATTGGAGTTCAAGCAGGTGTAGATGAAGTATTCTCTGATTTATCACCAGAAGATAAGACACGAAAAATTGAGGAACTGGAAAGACGTTACGGTAAGGTAATGATGGTTGGCGATGGAGTAAATGATGCTCCAGCACTTGCAGCAGCACATGTAGGAGTTGCAATGGGCGCCGCTGGAACCGATGTTGCATTAGAAACTGCGGATGTAGCATTAATGGGTGATAATTTATTAAAATTACCTTATCTCATCGAGTTTAGTCATCGAACCTGGAATATAATTTTACAAAATTTAGGACTATCTATAATTGTTATTAGCTCTCTTATTGTCGGGGCGGTAACTGGCTATTTTACGTTGCCAATAGCAGTTTTAGCCCATGAAATAAGTGAGCTTATTGTTATTGCAAGTGGTCTTCGTATGTTAAAATCTTAACTGTAGATGAGCGCATTACAATGCGCTTAATACTCTCTCCAGTTTTTGTCTTACTTCTCCAGCGACCAGATTGATCTCAGGATTGCCGACCAATTCTAATACTGATTTTGGATCCATAAATTCAATATGCACTTTGCCTATATCATCCTGGCGTACAACCACATTACATGGTAGAAGCAAACCTATAGATGGCTCCTTTTCTAAAGCATGATGGGCAAATTGTGGATTGCATGCACCAAGAATTTGATAGGGAGGCATATCTTTATTTAATTTTTTTTTCAAAGTTGCTGACACATCTATATTTGTAAGAACTCCAAATCCCTCTTTTTGCAGTTCTTCAGTAACTTTTTTAATTGCATCATCAAATGAATACAATACTTCTTTTCCAAATCCATATTTTATATTGATCATTTTTTATCCATAAAAATTAACTCAAACCATACCAGATGTTATCATTAATAAATAATTCTTAATATTAAGAATACCATAGGATTGGGGATCTGTAGTGAATTATTCTTGTTGTAAACGATAAATTGTTGCTTTATGGACATTAAACGTTTTTGCAATCTCACTTACCGATTTATCTTCTTGCAAAAGCCGCTTGGCCAATGACTTTTGTTCTTTATTCATTTTTTCAGGTCGTCCAAAACGAACTCCACGTTGCTTTGCAGCTGCGCGACCCGCACCAGTACGTTCACGAATTAAGTCACGCTCAAATTCTGCAATACCTGCGAATACGGTCATGATCATTTTACCGGCATGAGAAGTGGTATCTGCCCAAGGCTCGGAAAGCGAACAAAAGGAAGCCTCTGTTGTTCTTATGCAGTCTATTAATTCTAATAAATGCTGGGTTGAACGCGCCAATCTATCCAATTTCCAAACAACGACTACATCTTCAGGTCGAAGCTGATCAAGTAATCGTTGTAATTCTGGACGATCTCTTTTTGCACCAGAAATTTTTTCCTGATAGATACGTTTACAACCAGCTTCTTTTAGTGCAACTAATTGCAACTCTAAATTTTGATCCGTGGTTGAAACGCGAGCATACCCAATTTTCATAACCAATCCTTAATATTTTATTTGCAAATCATATCGCAAAACAATAGACTTTTGCATCTGATTTTTGCAACGAATTTAAACCTTTAAATAAAGGCATTCAAATTCCGTTGCAAAACTTCTAAGTTTAGCAACAACACCTATTGATTTTGGATAAACATGCCTGTTAGTTTTCTCTCCCCAGTACAATGTGACAATTACGCTAAATATCCTACTGACCTACCACCAGATATCGTAGATAGCCTTTTTTTCCTCGATGATCAGGATATGGAGTGGATTGCAAACAAGCGTGGTGACTTTAGCAGGTTAGGTTATGCATTACAGCTGACAACAGTTCGATTTATTGGAGCTTTTATTTCCGACTTGAATCAGATTCCTCGTGTGGTAATTGAGCGAGTTGCTATTCAAATCAAGGTTAATGATCCTGAAAGTTGCATATCAATGTACATGAAAAGTGAGCAGCGTTGGCGTCATGCTGTTGAAATTCGAGCGCGTTATGGCTATATAGAATTTGCTGAAAAAGGTAGTCGTTATCGTCTTGGTCGCATATTATGTGCACTATGCTGGACTGGTACTGACAGACCTGGAGTGCTTTTTGATCATGCAGTGGGTTGGCTATCGACCAACAAAATATTGTTACCAGGTATTACAGTTCTTGAGCGTTTTGTTGCAGAAATTCGCTCCAGGATGGAGTCTCGCTTATGGCGAATGTTGATTAAAAATTTAAGCGCATCACAACAGGAAAAACTGAATGACCTCTTGGTGGTAGAGGATGACGAACATCTGTCATTGCTTGATAAACTGCGTAAAGGTCCGGTTAGCATCAGTAGCACAGCTCTTGTGCAAGCATTAAAACGGGTTGAGTCTGCCCGCAACATTAGTGTTGAATTACCACTGTACCGCATCCCCGCCTGTAAAATAGCAACACTTGCACGCTTTGCTAATACGGCAAAAATTACAGCCATCAACCGCTTGCCGTTTGAGCGTAAAATGGCGACGCTCGTTGCTTTTGCGAATCATTTTGAGTCAGACTCCCAAGATGATTCTCTGGACGTGCTCAGTATGGTATTGCGTGATTTATTCTCAAAGGCCAAGCAAGAAAATAAAAATACACGACTGCGAACTCTTAAAGATCTCGATCAAGCTACAGCCACATTGGTCGATGCATGTAAATTACTACTGAATACAGAATTATGTGATCATGAAATTCGGGACACAATTTATACAACAGTAGGTCATGAAGCGCTTGTATCTGCAGTTGAAAATGCCACTGCCTTAATCAGGCCGCCAAGTAATGTGTTTTATCATGAGCTTGAACAAAAGGAAAAAACAGTTCAGAAATTTTTACCTTCGCTCCTTCGAGTAATAAATTTTGATAGTAATCAAGCGGGAAAACCTCTTCTTGCCAGTCTTGAATGGTTAAAGGGAAAACAAACGGATGAACCGCCAATGGAGATTATTGGAACATCATGGAAACATAATATTGTTATTAAAAATGAATGTAGCGTTATCAATTGGCCACAAGACGAACCACGACCCACTTATCGCGTCATAAAGAAACTTGTAAAAACCCAAGATGGTATCATTTTGCATAACGATAAACTTTTATATGCTGATCTTATCAATAAAAAAATTAAGGAAATCGTTGTACCAGAGAAAAAACAATCTCAAGTTGAGAAATTGAAAAAATCCATTTTAAACATGAAGGAAGTTCAAAAAAACGCAAATAATAAAGAGCTTGCATTAATAACATCAATAACTGGCCGGGATAGCAATAGAACTACAATTGACCGAACAGCATATACATTTTGTGTTCTTGATAAATTGCAATCGGCACTGAAACATAGGGATGTGTTCATAAGTCCGAGTTGGCGGTATGCTGATCCAAGAGCCAATCTTTATTCTGGCTCAGAGTGGGAGGCAATACGTCCTATGATTTGCCGCTCATTAAATTTAACAATTGACCCAACGTTAGCCATAACAAGCCTTACAGATGAACTACATCAAGTGTATCGGTTAGTTGCTGCAAATATTGATAATAACCCTGCTGTTCGATTTGAAACAGTTAAGGGTAATGAGGAGCTGATTCTAACTCAGCTTGATGCACTTGATGAGCCTCCATCATTAAAAGCATTGAGAGCTGCTGTAAAAGCCAAATTACCACGTGTCGATTTACCCGAGATGGTACTTGAGATAGCCACACGTACTGGATTTGCGGATGGATTTACCCACATCAATGAAGGAAGTGCGCGTGCTGAGGATCTATTAATCAGTTTATGTGCTGAATTGCTAGCAGACGCTTGCAATACTGGACGAGAACCGTTTGTTCGTGAGGACATACCTGCTTTAAAAAGAGATAGATTGGTATGGGTTGATCAAAATTATATTCGAAATGAAACGATAATGGCGGTCAATGCCATTTTAGTTTCTGCTCAAAATCAAATTCCATTAGCTAAGAAATGGGGCGGAGGCGATATTGCATCGGCTGATGGCATGCGCTTCGTTGTACCGGTTAGAACAGTGCACGCTGCTCCAAATCCAAAATATTTTAAATCAGGTCGTGGTGTCACTTGGTACAATCTAATCTCTAATCAACGAACTGGCTTAAATGCTGTAACAGTACCTGGCACTTTACGTGATAGCCTAATATTGTTAGGCGTTGTTCTTGAGCAACAGACGGAATTACAGCCAACGCGGATCATGACAGATGCAGGCGCATACAGTGATATTGTATTTGGACTGTTTCGTTTGTTGGGACTTCGTTTCAGTCCGCGATTGGCTGATATGGGTGGTGCTAGATTCTGGCGGATTGATCCGTTGGCTGATTATGGAAAGCTCAATGTACTTGCAAAAAGTCGTATAAATATAAATCTTGTTCCTCCTGAGTGGGATGATATTTTACGTTTATTGGCTTCATTAAAACTCGGGAGAGTTCCCGCAGAAGGCATTATGCGCACTCTTCAAGTTGCTGATAAACCAACTCGTTTAGCCAAAGCAATTGCCGAAATTGGGCGAATTGACAAAACTATCCACATGCTCAATTATCTTCATGATGAGTCATTCCGTCGTCAGACTTTGGTACAACTAAATTTGGGCGAAGGCAGACACAGTTTAGGTCGTTCTGTTTTTCATGGTAAGCGAGGGGAACTTCATCAGAGGTATCGCGCCGGGCAAGAAGATCAGTTAGGCGCCCTTGGATTGGTTTTAAATATTATTACACTTTGGAATACTATTTATATGGATGCTGCCATTAATCAATTACGACAAGAAGGCTTCCCTGTATACGATGAAGATGTAGCCAGATTGTCCGCATATGGTTATGGTCATATTAATATGCTCGGACGATATTCCTTTGCCATGCCAGATGAGGTAAAACGTGGTGAGTTAAGGCCATTAAGAACAACAGAAAAGCCTTAAGTCGGTTGGCTGTTCCATTGCTCCCCAAGCCCGCACGAGACAAACCCTTATTTCAGACCCAACGCAAAAGTCGCTTTACGCCTAATAGTTTGCAAAAATGGTTCAAGTCACTCTATGATAAGGCAGGAATCATTGGGGCAAGCTCCCATTCTGGTCGACGTACTTTCATTACCCGCTTAATTGAACAGGGCGCGGATATTAAAGCTGTCTCTCGTCTTGCAGGTCATGCCAACATTGTCACCACAGCAATTTATGTTGAAGACAACCCTGATCGCCTAAAACGCATTGCTAATTTGGCTATTTTCTAAATGACGCCAAGGCTTACCGTTTTGCCTTAACTGACTATTTAATATACAGAGTTATCATAAACGTGTTTTAATAGCGCTTAATAAAGCGACGTTATTTATGTAACCAAAACCATTGGTTGTAGTGAAAACGACGCTTAAAACTAAAATATGGAAGTTGATTTTTTTACTTAAACGCATAAAAATTGCCCTTCGGTGATATTTTGCTAAACAGCGCTCCCTCAAACAGAAATCATTCAATCAAAGTCACTTAATAATTGCTTTTTATTTCTTTCTCTTTTCTAACATCGGCTTCATCCTATTTTTTATTTTTAGATAAATCTTCTAATAAAATTTTTCCCTTTTTGGATAAACGATATTTTTGCAATCTACTTTTAGGCTTTTCTGGGATAGTACGCTCGATTAACTCATCCCTGAGCAATTGATCAAGATAATTACGTTGAAAAGTTTCTCGATGCCTAATACCTGCTACCTCTTGTAGCTCTATACTTTTCAGCTCACCTTTTAGCTCACATGCTCTTAGTACCCGCTCAACCCATGGATCGACTTGTCCGGTAACTTGTCCGGTAACTTGTCCGGTAACTTGTCCGGTCATCGATGATGATTTACGCCAAATGGTTGTCTTGAATCCATCGGAGATAGAAAATTCAGGCTCTGGCAGTCCAACCTCACGGCAACGACGAATCATATCGCCTGTACCAGTTCCCATACGCTCGATATATTTCGTTAAATACAATGGCTCAGCAAGCAAGGGATTTCTTGGAACAGAACCATGTGGATGACGTAATTTCTCTAAGGTCAATGATGGAGGGAGTCCTCCTGGATTCCAAATTTCCAATCGATCTGCAAACAGCATTACCTGTACACTTCCATTACTATCATAGTCTCGATGAGCAACCGCATTCACAATCGCTTCTGCGACAACTTCCTGGGGAATTTCATAGGCAACAGGCACTTCCGCCCCGCTCTCTCTGGTTCCCACCCAAAGATTAATTTTGGACATTACGAAATCAATCGCCTGATCGACCAGTGAAAATAACGTGCCTTTATATACTTGATATGAAGGAATGGGTTTGGCTACTTCTGTCCCGTGAAAATGAGCACATTTTACCTCGGATGACATAACAAACCGTTGTGGTTGCTTTCCAAAGAGTAACATTGCGGCATGTGTAGGCTTATCCTCATCTAGCAAATTCAAATGGGACAGTAATTCAAAAGAGGTCGCATCGATAGGCAGTGGAAATCCACGTCCTCGTTTTGCTCGACGTAAAAAAGCCGTCATCCCCTCTTCATCTAAGTCTAATAATGTTGCCCCTCGACAAGGAGCGGCATCAAAAGGGCTATTTCTGATTAATTTTCGTTCTTCTAAATCATGTATTAAAGCCGCATAAACACTGGAAATAAGCTCGGAAATAGATTGATAACGCCTTCTGATTAATTCAGTTCCAACACGAGTAATAAGATTTTTCATTTTAGGGTGACGTTTACTTTCTTCATTTCCCTTTATAAAAATTAATCGGGTCTTATGTTCCTCGGAAGCTAGATTGTATTCTTCCTCAGTAGGGGAAACACCTTTTGCATTCTCAAAGCCATAATCATAGCCAAAAAGACCAATATAGATATCACAAGCACTTACTTGTTCTAGATAAACTTGATCTGCCCTCCTATCATGAGCTGGCAATTCTTCGAATAAAAATGGATCAAAAAAACGACGCATTAAGGGATCATTTTTCAACCAATGGCATATCTCTAGACGATCTTCTTTAAATTCTTGTTGTACGCTACTGATAAAAATACGCAATGGTCTCATCATTAATCCAAAATCCAAAAATTAAACACGCTCTTCTTTCTCATTAACAGGCTTAATTACGTTATAACCCACGATTATCACACAACGTTATCAACAGATTTTGTGGATAACTATCCTCTTTCGCTCATTAGTTTGATCAACCAATCAACCTCACTAGCAGAATTCACCTCGATAATCACTTTTCCCTTACCTTCAGCATTTACTTTTACAGAAACATTTGTTGTAAATTGTTGGGATAGATAGGTACTCCACTCCTCACACTTGTCATGGCGTGTAGCTGAAAAAAAAGTCTTGTCATGTTCCTTATCCCCTGATGACTTCAATCGGTTTGCTAATGCCTCCGTATCACGCACATTGAGCTGTTTCTCAATAACGGCACATGCAACTTGATATTGATGTTCTGGCGAAAGTTTCAAAATTGCTCGGGCATGTCCCATATCAATCTTACCCTCGTTTAGCATCTCTATTACTCTAGAATCCAAAGATAGTAAGCGAAGCGTATTAGTAACTGAAGCTCTAGAGCGCCCTATCATTTGTGCTATGTCTTCATGAGTCATATGGAACTCTTCGCGAAAACGGTTTAATGCTAGCGCCTCTTCAATTGGGTTGAGATTTTCACGTTGAATATTTTCAATCAGTGAAAATGCGAGAGCAATATTATCATCAACATTTCTAATAATAACAGGTACATAAGTTAATCCTGCTTTTTTTGCCGCTCGCCAGCGTCTTTCGCCAGCAATAATCTCATAACGTTCTTCTGCAATCTTTCTAACAATAAGTGGCTGGATAATCCCTTGAACTTTGATGGAGCTTGCAAGCTCATCTAAAACAGTTTCATCAAATTGTTTTCTAGGCTGATATTTTCCAGAATTTAATAACTCAACAGCTAAATGAGTTATCGATTCACAGGGTTTCGATTTTCCATCCTGGAATGAATTGTCTAGAGCTCGAAGCAACTTCAATCCCTTCAATTCTAAATTTGACACGAGTGTCTCTCCTCAATTATCCCTGCAAACGTCCCACCCGACCTGTAAACGTCGCACCTTTAGTTATTATTCTTATTTTTACTTCCTGAAAACGTCTCACCTTGTCCCGTAGCAGCCTCACCCTTACCCGCAAATGTCCCTAATAATCCCCGTAAAAGTCCCTCTGACTCTCTTATAACCCTTAAGAAGATTGACTGACTTAGTTTCTAAACAACTAATAAATAGATCTTAAAAAAATTAAAACACGTTGTGTTTCTATAGTAAATAGAAATTTCATTTTTCTGTTGCATTTTCAATAAATCATAGATAAATTATAAGAAATGTGAAAATTACTTATTTTAATAAAAGGGAAATCATGCTTGATCCTCAAATCATTACGTATGGAACAGATAATCCAGAACAGTTAATGGATAAGTTCTATCAAGCAGGTAACGAAATGTTACTAACACTAAGAAATTTTGTGATTAGTCCTGAGAAAAGAAAAAAACCTAGAACTTGGGGAGCTATTGAGGCCGCAAAAATGGTTAAAGTTTCCGATCCTACGTTCAGAAAATTGCTAGAATCATCAGATGATATCCCTGGAATAGTAATTGAAGACTCTGAAAATGGCAGGAAAATTAAAAAATATACTTTGGCAGCTATTAATGCGCTTAGAGATAAAGCAGAAACTCGATATAAAAGACCAAAGGGCTCAAAGTGTTTAACCATAGCTGTTTCTAACTTAAAAGGTGGAGTTGGAAAAACTGAAACCACAGTTGATTTAGGAAAAAAAATTGCTATAGAAGGTTTAAAAGTCCTACTTTTAGACTTTGATGCACAAGGAACAGCAACTTTAATTAGTTCAGGATTAATACCTGATTTAGAATTACGTTATGAAGATACAATAACCAATGTGTTAATATCCAATCCTAATAATATAAAAAATGTAATATTAAAAACTCATTTTGATGGTCTTGATATCATCCCAGCTAACTTAGCGATACAAGATTGCGATCTGATTTTACCTAACGAAAAAGAAAACAATCATGAGCGCCTAGGTTCACCCTTCATACGATTATCAGAGTCATTAAAAATTATTAAAAATCAATATGATGTAATTCTAATTGATTGTGGACCAAATCTTGGTTTACTAACACTTAATGCAATCATTGCGTGCGATGGGATCATTATCCCTATTCCTCCAAGTATGAATGATTATTCAAGTTTTATTATGTATACAGCTACCTTACGAAACATGTTCAAAGAATTACCTTCAAAAAAATTGGAATATTTACGAATTCTCATTTCTAAACACAGCGGAAGTAATGAGGCGTTACAGATGGAGAATATGATGCGAGAGCAGTTTGGCAGATATATTCTCACTAACCATATGTGTGAAACAGTAGAGGTTGCAAAAGCAGCTAATGAGATCGGAACCATCTATGATGTTTCAAAGCCCCGTGGTAGTCGAGAAGCTTATCGTAGAGCCTTGCAACATTTGGATGATGTCAATCTTGAAATTATTAATAACTTTAAAGAAATCTGGGATAAACAAGCTAAAGCATCCTTTGTAAGTGGAGAGCAACATGGATAATAGTAAGCGTAACGTTCATAATTCTGGCCCTTTAGGTATGCTCATGAAAAGTGGTCAAGTAAAAAAAATAGAGACTACTGAAGAAGAAATTATTTTAAAACCAGCTACTCCCAAGACTCCATCTTATTTTAAAACTCAATCTGGAATTGAATTTGCTGAACAGGAATTAATTTATGTTAATCCAGAGGAATGCGAACCATGGAAATACGCTAATCGCCAAGAAGGTGAATTAGGTGATATTGATGGTCTAATTGATTCTATTAAATCAAATAAGCAGTTGCAGCCAGCTTTAGTAAGAAGTCATCCTAATCCTCATGGAAAAATAAAATATGAGGTTATTTTCGGTCGAAGAAGACATATCGCCTGCATGAGATTAGGAATCCCCTTTCTTGTAATTAGAAAAGATATTCCCAACGTTCAAGACGCTATTGCATCGCAAGATGCAGAGAATAAATTACGGAATGATGTTAGTAATTATTCTAATGCGATGCTTTATAAACGATTGTTATTAGATAATGTATTTAAAACAGAAAAGGAACTTTCTGAAAAATTACGCATCTCCTATTCTACATTCAACGAATTGATGGCTTATTCTAAAATTCCAGACGATATAGTGAGAGCTATCCCTGATGTACATGCCCTTTCAAAGCAGCTTGCTGTAACGATTGTTCAAATACTTAATAAGTCTAAAGAAAACTACAGTAAAATGTTTTCTATTGCCAATCAGTTAGGTAAAACAATCACCTCACAAGCTAAGTTAGAAAAAATTTTTGAAGAGAACGAGTCACGACAAAAAAATAAAACTAAAACTGTCAGTAATGCTAAGTCTTATATCTCTGTAAATGGGAAAAAATTATTTACTTGTAAGTCAGATTATCGAGGACTTCCATCTATTGTTCTTAATAAAGAGATTGCTAGTTTTGTTAATGTGGAAGATATGTGCGAGCACGTTTCAAATTATTTAGAGCAAATTATAGCAGAATCCGAGTACTCGGATTGAGAGTGAATCCGAGTACTCGGATTACTTGTTTGGTAGCATGGAGAAACGTATGGGAAGCGTAGCAATAAATAATAAAAGTCTTGAACTTAAAAAACATGTTAACGCGATACATTGTTCTAATAACTTGTCATTAGTTCAGCGAAAGCTTTTTAATGCGTTGCTGTTTAATGCGTACCCAGATCTGCCTTACAAACAGCAATTCGAAATCAGAGGAAAAGATCTATATCAACTGATTGGCTACAATAGCAAAGATACTGCAAAGCTAAAAGAAGCTTTACTTGGATTAATAACAATAGCTATTGAATGGAACGTTATTGACTGTACAACTGGGCAAGAAAAAAGGTGGAAGGCTAGCTCAATATTGGCGTCTGCGGAGCTTTCTAACGGGGTTTGTATCTATGAATACAGCCAGGTAATGAAAGACCTTATGTATCAACCCGAAATTTATGGCCAAATCAATATTGATCTGATTTCAAAGTTTAAATCAGGTTATGGCTTAGCACTTTACGAGAACTGTATTCGATACAAAGGACTTGCACAGACACCATGGTTTCCAATAGAGATTTTTAGAAAGTTAATGGGCGTATTTGATGGAAAATATCAAGTATTTAAGGATTTTAAGAAAAGAGTACTTGATGTTGGCGTTAATGAAGTAAATGCCGTATCACCTATTCGTATTTTACCTGAAATAGAACGAGTTAATCAGAAAGTAACTAGAGTTCGATTCAAACTAGAAAAACAGTTTGATGAGTCTCCAATCCAACTTAATGACTTATCGATTGACGAAGGATTAAAACAAATATTGATTAATACATTTGGATTTTCAACTCAAATGATTGATGAGACATATGCAAAGTATGACAGTGAGTACATTCGAGAAAAAGTAGAAATTATTACTCAATCAGAAAGTTTTGTTGCTGGAAAAATTAGAGGCTTAGCTGGGTATTTGATTGAAGCATTAAAAAAAGATTATAAGCTTAGCAGATCAAGCAAAGCTGTAATTAATGAACGTCGCAAGATCTCAGAAGCTAAAGAAAAAGAAAAGAAAGAAAAATTGGAAGAGCAATCAGATCGCTACAAACAGTATGTAAACAAAAAGATAAACACATACCTAGAGAAACTAACAGAACATCAAAAAATCGATTTAAATAATGATTTTGAGAAATTCATAAAGGTGCAAAGTAGTATTCTCAAAAATTGGTATAAAAAGCATGGTCTGGATCACCCTGCAACCAAAGCTTCTTTTCATAGCTTCATTAAAGAAAATAGATATAGTGAAATAGGTACTATCATATCAATGGAAGATTATATTGACTTAGTTCAATAGCAATTAAGAATAGCTATAAACTTTAAGGGTGGGACATTTACGGGGATATATTATTTTATTGATAGGTGCGACGTTTACGGGGAATGAGATAATTAGTAATGAAAACAATTTGTGTATATCTTGGTGCTAGTTCTGGAAATAATCTGGTATTCAAAGAAGCTGTTATTAAGCTTGCTCATGAAATAGCTGCTCATGGACTTACACTAGTTTATGGTGGGTCACGTCTTGGTATGATGGGTTTATTAGCAAGAACTGTAAAAGAGTTGGGCGGTAAAGCGATCGGGGTTACTACCACACATCTTTTAGACAAAGAAAAACCGTTAGACATTCTAGATGAACTTCATATAGTCTCCTCCATGCAAGAAAGAAAAAAAATGCTTCAATATCTGGCTGACGCATTTATCGTTATGCCTGGTGGTTTAGGAACACTAGAGGAAGCTGTTGAAACATGGAATGCAATAAAAATTGGAGGGCTTGACAAAAAGATAGGGTTTCTTAACGTTGATGATTACTTTATAAAACTATTTAGTTTTATGGATCATTGTCATAAAAATGGATTTATAACAGCTGAGCAAACAGCTATTCCCTCCGTGCAAGTTGAACCTAAAAAATTATTGAGTGATTTAGTCCAAGTAAAATCTGAAGAATTGTTTGTGTGATGTAACAGTAAAAGTTTTTAATAAGGAAATGAAATGCATGCTGTAAGGGGTGAGCGAAAAGGGGTAGTTTATCTACATTGGCTAAATGCAATAACTACATTCAGTTTTGCTATTTTATTTTCATCATTATCCCTTTATTTAACAAAGAATATTGGCTTAACTCAAATGCAATCCAATGGAATCGTAGGATTTTTTCTGGCATCAAATTTTATTTTACATGTTGTAGCGGGGTACATTGGGGATAGATTTTTAAGTAATCGATTGCTATTTGCCATTTCAACGCTTATACAAACTTTAGGGTTAATAGTACTTAATTTTTCTGATTCTATTGTGTATCTAGGGTTAAGCTTGTTTCTTATAGGGTGTGGATTAGGATCTACATGTATTAACTGCCTTATTACCCAACAATTTACAAGTAACGAAAATGAATTAAGAGAAAAAGCATTTTTTCATAATTACAGTGCTATGAATATAGGATTCCTCTCTGGTTATGTTATGAGCGGATTTATTGATATTCACGATAGATACGATCGTTTATTTGAAGTAAGTAATTTGATTAATCTAATTACGGTGTTTTTCATTAT
Source organism: Legionella cincinnatiensis (assembly GCF_900452415.1). Taxonomy (NCBI): domain Bacteria; kingdom Pseudomonadati; phylum Pseudomonadota; class Gammaproteobacteria; order Legionellales; family Legionellaceae; genus Legionella; species Legionella cincinnatiensis. The sequence continues at coordinate 48,914 of NZ_UGNX01000002.1, forward strand.
TAAATCGTGGAGATATTTCGCAAAAAATAAAGTAAATACCAGGGAGGAGATAAAGAGGGGTCGACTAGGTCTGATATTAATCATATTTATTATACCTATTCTTCTAGCAGGGTTTTATTATTCTTGGTTAGCAAATGGCCTCATACTCTTAATTGGTTCTGCGGCTTTATTCTATATAACATTACTTGGACGAAGTTTAAGTACACAAAATGCACGAAAAAAAATATATTCTTTTGTATTTTTAACGGTAAGTTCAATTGTATTTTGGATGCTTTATTTTGTAGGACCTATGGGTGTGACTCAATTCTTGAAGTATAACGTGAGTATTTACATAGGTACTTATTATATTCCTCCACAATGGTTAATGAATTTAAACTCAATTTTTGTAATTATTGGCTCACCTATAGCAATCACTCTATTTGATAAACTAAGAAAGAAACAAATCACCATTTCAATATCAAAACAATTTATGTGTTCCTTAGTGTTTATTGCATTGTCGTTTTTGGCATTGACTGTTGGCATAATGAATTGTGGTACTGAGGGATTAACTAGCATGATTTGGATTATTGCGCATTATCTTCTTCAGGCGATAGGGGAGTTGCTTATTGCTCCTGTTGGTTACGCGATGATAGGAAGTCTTGCACCAGAAAAACTGCAAGGACTTATGATGGGGATATGGATGATGGCTTCAGGAATAGCAGCCACATTATCCAACTATTTTTCTAATTTAATGACTCAATCGGAATCACTAAATCCGCTTATTAGCAATGAACATTATATGAGCGCATTTACCCAGCTAGGTCTTTATGCCATCTTTGGTGCACTCATTCTCTGGTTATGTTCTAAAACGATTGAGAATAGTATACAAAAAATCTCGGTCGAAGCGATCGAAGGAGTAGCATGATCTATTGTAACGATAACTCCGCCTGTAATTTGGATAATTTTGTTTCTTCTTGAGCTAATATTTTTAGAAAATTATCCAATACATTAGGGTTTTTTATTGTTTTGATATCTTTTTTAATGCCATTTATAAGACTTTGTTGAATTTGAAGTGACTTTTGTAATTCTATGTTAGTACATGGGGGATGAGCCAATTCATAAACATTGGATAAATGTTTATGTGTAGCGATCTCATCTAATCCAGAATATGTACATTCTTCCTTCTTCAATTGTAGTCGAACAGCATTTTCCAGGTCGTGCTTTTCCTTGTAACGTTTCCCTTCAGGAGAATATTTATCAAATCCTTTGGGTGTTCTCCAGCGATTTGAGCGAAGAAGTTGAGAAATGATATTAATTTTGTGTTGAAAAGTGCCAATGTTTTGGAATTGTTCTTGGTTACTTAATGAAAATACAACCTCATCCAAGACCTTTTGTGGTGAGGATAGTTTTACTCCGTGTTGCTTTTGAACATTCATCAACATCCCTTTAGCAATATGGAGCTCATTGAGTGGTAATCTGGTGTCTGACTGAGAAAAGGTAATATTATTAATTACTCTATTTTTTTCTTTATTAATGATATCTGTTGAAACAAGATAATCCATTCTCTCGTTTATATCTGGCTCAGAAACAAGCTCTTTTTCTTTTACCTCTATAGTGCTTTTGGGTTCTTTGGGGATCAGTTGTAATTTTCTTTGAAGCGTTTCTGTAAGGGTTATAAACGATCGAGGCACACCGTAATATTTAAATCGTTTTCTGATAATGAAGCCGTTTTCTTCTAAGTTTTTTAGGTAAATATATATTCTGCTTTCGCTAAACCCAAGCTCTGCTGCAAGTTCTGGAATTTTTTTTGTAAACCATAATCTATTTTCGCGCTTTAAAAGGGTACCTTGATGATGAAAAATTATTTTATCTAAGAGAAGTGCTTCTTTAGAGCATTTGGTTAATGAGAGAAGCTTGTTAAAGCCTAAATAATAAATCGAATTATTCATAATACATCCATGTGAAAAATATTACTTAATTAAACCTGATGTAGCCAGCATATAAATTAACTGCGGCGTGGTTTTACAATTAAAGCTAGTTTTTAAGTCACTGAGTCGGTAAAGAATGTATCTCTTTGACTTTTTTGTATCTTCTGCAATGTCATTCACATGACAGCCGCTGACTATCATTTTTATGATTTGATTATCCACATGATCAATTGTCATTTAAACTCCGTTTATATAAAAACGCGTTCCATGTGACATAATTTATAACTTGAAATGCATTAATGCAATAAAAATTGTTATTTTTACCAATAAATTTTATTACATGAAATACGGATTGATTGAATACCCTCATGTTCTCTTGTATGATTCAGTTAATTAATAGGATTTTAAATTGATGCCATATGAGTGAATTATCGTGGGATAAGGTAAAAACGGACATAGCTCGGGTTAGCAAACGCCTCTATGAAGTATTGGAAACCATAGATGGCATTGAAAATATGCTTTTTACTGTTCTTGAATATCAGTATGGGCAGATTATTGCAGATGAACACCATTTTTATTTACCAAATACGGGTGGCAGACTGTCTTCAGTTCCTTTCTCAATGGTTTTAGAAAAAAATCTTGAAATGTTTATTGAGTTTAAAGGGAAGTCAAGTACACATCAGGTCTATAGAGAGGGAGATTTTTTAAGCGTTAGTTCACTTTATAATGCTTCAAATACTCATCATCCAACAGATATATTGCAAATATCTTCCGGCGCAAGGAATACATTCTTACTCTGTCCTGTAGCGGATGCAAGGCCTCATGCTAGTTTAGAAAAATATTTTAAGGCGGATATTCCTGTTCCAGATGATCTTGGAAATCATTATTTAACCTTCAAAAGTTTGTGCGATGCAGCCAATTGTAGTTGGCGTTCAAGGTTATTGGTATTTCCCTCTGAAATTGTAACTTTAATAAAAGAGAATAAATTACCTACTCTTTTGAGTTTGGTGATGGAGTTTGATTCTAATCAAACAGGATATTACGCAAATCTGCCTTTTTATAATTATCTAATGGCCTATGTTCGTGCAAATAATCCAGAAATATCTCAAAATGAATTTACTAATAATGCGATTAGCCAATTAATTACTATAGGGACAGGACAAGTTCCTGGCTACGGATTAGCTGTTGGTGATGATTTATTACCTTTAGATTTTATTGTTGAGGTGTATCGCGATATATATAAATCCAAATACATTCCCTTTGTTATGGAGCCAGTGCATTTTGATAAAAATAAAAACAATCCTGTTTTTTATTCAATACTCAAAGAAGAGATGGCTTTTAAACCAACATCATTTTCAAATAAACCACAACGATGTGAATTAATATACGATACTTATTTGCAATATGCGGATCATATAAAGAAGTTAGGTCATTTCAAGAGTACCCCTTTTTTTGAAAGTGCTACTAATCTGGATTTAACACTTTTTCATGAAAAAAATAATCAAGTGACTAATAATCTATTTAAATTGCCTAGAGAGACAATTTTTTCTTATGATTCTCGGTTTTTAGAAGTAACAGATAAACTTGGTTATTCAGTAGATCAGTTCCCTTCTAAAACAACATTTTTAGTAGGATGCTTTGGTATTAAATACAATGAAAATAAAGACACTGTTATGCATTGATCCCCTCCAGGATTATGAGCTAATTGATTGTGATCTACTAGTTCAGCTAGGAATTTCCCCGATTTTTTTGATTAAAGAAGAATCTAAGTTTGTTAAGGACAGAGAAAATGTATTAGTAAGCTCATTTTCATTTGAAGATCTGCTCGCTATTTGTGATTCGATTCGCCCTAATTATATAGTCTGTTTTTCGGAAGATATGTTTGTTGATGTAGCAAGAGTCAGGGAAAAACTAAATATAGCAGGCATGGGTTTGAATACATCGATGCTATTAAGTCATAAAGATCTTATGTATCAAAAATTGGATGGTTTATTTTTATATCCTAAAACAACAACATTGATTGAATCTTCAAACCTAAAATCAATCAAAGAAAGGATAGGTGATCAAGAGATATTTATTAAACCTATTAATTCATCTGGCTCGTATGAGACATATCATATTAAAACCGAGAAGGATTTTTGTGATTTTTTGGCCAATAAAAAAGAGAGCGAGGAAAAGTATATCGTTCAAGCTTATGTTGCAGATGATTTATACCATTCAGAATTGGCAGTATTTGATGGGAATATATTGTTTGTAGAAGCCAGAAAATATACGCATCCAAATCATTTAATGGTCAGTAAAAATTTGCCTATATTTAGTCTGAATATTTTAGATGAGCATCAGCGACAATTAATTTTGGATGCTTCAGTTAAGATTTGCCAGTTATTAGAATTCAATAACGGGGTGCTTCACACCGAGTTTTTCATGAGTGAGGATGGTTGTATTCAGTTTATTGAAACTAATGCTAGACCTCCAGGTATTGGTCTAAATAAGTTATACCAAAAGAAATACTCCTTGAGTCTTGAAACAATTTTATGTTGTATTGTTTGTGAGGTTGACCCTCCTCGCTTGGTAAAGAATAAAAGCCATTACATTTGTGGTTATTTTCCTAGAAAGAACGGTGTTATAAAAAAAATTCACAAGCCAGAACTCCATGTACAAAACGAGTGGACACTTTTTGTTAGGCCTGATGATACCAGTGAGGAAATGGCGCATATGTCTAAGTCAGTGATGGTGATTTGTTGGGATGACTGTATTACTGAAATCAACCAAGCAGGTAGCTTTCTTGCAGAGCAAGATATTGTAGAAATATATTAATTCTAAAAATCGATTATAGCCTCATTTTGGCTGCTGATGAGTTTTTAGTAAGGTCTTTAAACAGTTGTTCGTTCATATTTTCGTCACAATTGTTAAAAATATAAGTAAATTATATATGTCGTTTATACAAAAATCTACAGGTTATAAGAATGCATGAATATCAATTAATAGAGTTTAATTCAGATAGAAAACAAACCCAATTGGTTTCCAGTAAATCAAACTTGCAACAAGTATTAGCAGAATTTTATAAAGAAAATTTTGAAAAGATGTTTGACGACTTTGGTTGTTCAAAAGGATACATTTCCGTATTTGTTAACTCAGAACAGATATCATCCATTAAAGACATTATTCTTAACCCAAATGATGAAGTGTGTATTGTGACTTCTATTTCAGGAGGGTAGGAGAGTGGATAGATATAAACGTCAAATTTCCGTTATTGGAGAGCAAGGTCAAAAAATAATAAATAACGCAACAATTATGATCGTTGGACTCGGCGGGATAGGAAGTCCAGTAGCGCAATATCTTGCCGCAGCTGGTGTTGGAAAGTTAATTCTTGTCGACGATGATAAAGTAGACCTTTCTAATTTGCATAGACAGATCTTATTTAATGAATGCGATATAGGGTTCTATAAGGCAGAAAAAGCGAGAGATGTTTTAAGAAAAATTAATAAAAATATTGTCATAGAGGTTCACACTAAAAGGTTTGATGTGGATTTCGGATATTCCTTAGTATCTGATATTGACTTGATTATTGACGGAACAGATAATTTTGAAACAAGATACCTTATTAACGATATTTGTGTTTTAAAGAATAAAGTATTTATCAGCTGTAGTATTTTGGTCAATATCATTCAACTTGCTTTATTTGATACAAAGCACTTTTGTTATCGTTGTCTATACCCAAATCCACCACCTATAGGTGTAATACCTAATTGTTCGGAAGCGGGTGTTTTAGGCACTGTGACAGGAATGGCAGGAACCATGGCTGCTAATTTGGCATTAAATTATTTACTCAAGATAGAGAATGAAAAAATACCACAGATACGAATAATAGATGCGAAAAACTTCAATATCTCTTCAATGCCTATAAAGCAAAATAATAACTGTTTTGCATGTAAACAAAGAAAAATCAGCTTAAGTTATCTGCAGAATCAGGGCGCTGATTATGGAATTTCCCTGGGGCAACTTGATAGAACCAAACATTTTCTAGTTGATATAAGGCAAAAAGAAGAACGAGAGATTACCAAATTAGAAGATGATCTATTTTTTCCTGTTAAAGAGAATACTGATTATTCATTTTTCTTATCCTATAAAGATAAGAAGTTGGTATTTTATTGTGCATCAGGATATCGAAGTAAATTGTTTGTATCAGAACTAAGAAACTTAGGTGTTGATGCCTATTATCTTAATGAAAGGCTTTCTAAATGATTTTTGAGCATCAAGAAACGTCTTTAAGAGCTCGTAATTACAGCGAAACACTAGGTTTATTGACTTCTTTAAAGAAACTGGCAGGAATTACACGCTTAGCCGATTTAACCCATTTAGATTACACCGCTCTACCTGTCTATACTGCAATAAGACCTAGAGCAAAATCGTTAACCACGAGTCAGGGAAAAGGATTAACAAAAGAGGCCGCTCAGTGCTCGGCATTGATGGAGTCCATTGAAGTATATTTTGCCGAAGAATTAATACCACAACTGACTAATAAGTCAGAGCTTGAGCTAGCTCAAGACAAAGCTATTTTTATACCGCTAAACGATCTTTCAAAGTCTGTACACTTTAGTGATTCTTCACGGCCAATGAATTGGGTACAAGCTGAATTAATATTTGCAGAAAAATCCATTCTTGTGCCTTTTGCTGAGTTCTCACTAAATTCTTATTTGCCAGAAGTATTGATTTACTCTCCTGATACCACTGGACTTGCGGGGGGAAATAACTTTAAAGAGGCCCTTTTACACGGAATTCTAGAGGTAATAGAACGACAAAATGCTCTAAAAATATCCGTAACTGCTTTTGTTAAGGGTGAAATGGTCAAAAATATAACAAAAAAATTTGATTATCATATTTACTTTCATGAAAATATTTATGAAATTCCTTCGTTTGAGGTATGGATTAAATCAAAAAATCCTTTTGAAAATCAAATTCTATTTAAAGGCGGTGGATGTCATCTCGATAAACAAATAGCTTTAAATCGAGCACTGACTGAGGCTATTCAATCGCGAGTAACTACAATAGCAGGTTCCCGTGATGACTTGATTCATACAAAGTATGATTTTCAAACTAGTGAGTTTCCTGTCGTCAAAGATAAGAAGGATTTTTCTGAGTTGCCTAATTATTCGGTAAAGACAATAGAAGATGCACTTTCAGCTCTGTTTGAAAAGATTAAGGGAAACAATCAGGATATTTTAGTTTATAAATACTATGACAAAGAAATATGCATTTTAAAAGTAAAACTAATTTCTATGGATTTGATAAGTCATGTATGAAACAGTAGTTTTTTTAGAAACTTCGTTAACCCACCAAGAAGCGATACATCTACTTCCCCATGCGGCGTATTTACCTTCAATCAAAAAGGGAGATGTACTTAAAGCAATAAAATCAGGGTATAAACGGATAGTTATCATCGATGGAAATTTTTCCTGGGTTCCTTCTGTGTGGCATAAAGAAATATTAACAGCATTAGACTACGGTATTGAGGTTTGGGGTGCAGCTTCAATGGGGGCTTTGAGAGCAGCCGAGCTGGATTCTTTTGGCATGCGTGGACATGGGCGTATATATGAGATGTATAAGAATGAAGAAGTAGATGGCGACGATGAAGTGGCAATTGCTTATTCTAAATTCAATAACGTGCAAACTATTCCTTTAATCAATATTCGTCTAACGCTTGAACGACAAAATAGTATTAATAACGGAACTGTTTTAAATTCAATACGATCCATTTTTTATGCTGAAAGAACTTGGGAGAAAATTGCTCAACACGTGTCAGAAGATCTTTATCATTTGATTAAATCTAATTATATAGATGCAAAAAAAGAGGATGCAAAGTCGTTATTGCTTTCTTTAAATCAACAACACATTCTTTCTACGGTTTCTGATTTAAATAGAAAAAAAAGAGAGTTTACTCTTTTTGAAAAAAAATTAATTGAGTCCACTTTGTCTCCTGTTTGGTTGCGTGCCCCGGTGCATGAGCAGACAGAATGTTTAGTGTCTCTAAAGAGAGTGGAAAATATTCTTAAATTACTATCAATTCCTGAAACAAAAAAGAATAGGCTCCGTTATCAATACTTACTATCTCTTCTTGATCAACAAACGTATGCAATTACACAATGCGAGCTTATATATCAAGTCGAACAATTTAGAGAGGAGCATAACTTGTTAAAAGGAGAGGATTTTTTTAACTGGTTAAAGGACATGGGATTGCATGAGTCTAACCTGGAACAACTCTTTACCGATTATGTAAAGTTGATGAAATATTTGATAATTACCTACGATTTCAATAGTTATTTTAATTAGTCTATTCATTCTAAGAAAAAATTTTCACTTTTTTCTTATCCTTGCACCTAGGTGAATGCACCTTCACTTAAATGATGGTTCAATAACCTTATCGCTCATCAAAATAATCCATTATGAATGTAGAACAAGAAGTATTTGATATTTTAGAGAGTTGTATTTCCTGCTTGCAACAGGCGGCCCTGAACATAGGTGGCTTTGATTTTGATAAGAATGCACAAGCAGCAATATATGCTTATTCATTATTAAGAAGGCAGCAGTTGTTTTTAATGTATCCGATTGAGAATGAAACAGTGCATTAACTGATAAAAATAAGCCAATAGAAAAGGGGTACTTTATGAACGCAATTAAAACACTCATGCTATCGATGACCTTCATGGTCGTAAGTGGAATTATTTATGCAGAGCCCGTAACACTGCCTGAAAATAACGTTAAGCTCAATCAGATACTTGCAGTTGATGCAGCAATGAATAAGGAACATGATTTCGAATATTTTAAACACGTTCTGACTGGTGGAGGACTTTATGCACTTGTTTTAGCCCTGAATACCGAGGTTCCTGACGTAGCCAAATCAGTTGAGTATGTGGCTTTGTTCAAAAAACTGGATTTAGCAAATCACCTACTGACGCAAATTTTAGATGAACTGAAAAAGAGCAATCACCTATTAAGTCAAAACATGCCCAATAAAGGAGTAGCCATGGATGAGTAAGCACTCTTTTTAAAACCGCAAAAACACGATTTATTAAATAAAAAGAATAAAAAATGAGCACAAATTGGGGCTCAGGGGATTTTTTTAACCAAAAAAGGAGAATGTGATGAACTATAGAACAGCAATGAACGATTTGAGCATTAAAGGATATCTGTATGCCAGGCAGCTGCTCCCTTTTTTAATGATTAGTTTGGCACTGTTGTGTTTGATGCCTGACTCTTGTTTCGCTGCTGAGAATCGGCTTTCTGGATTAAAAGAGGAAGTAAAGGCAACCTTTGGAGCGGATTCAGATCTTCCTTATTTTCTTTTGTTAGCAGAAGGGCTTGCAGGGGCTTATGCCTACATCAAAACCAAAAATATCGCAGTCCTTGCGGGTGTTCCGGTATTGATGGTGTTTACTCACTGGGCATTGAAATAATGGCTCGCAACTACCAAACCTTTATGCTCTCTGATGAGCCAAAAATTGCGGGTATTCCTGTTACCACAGGCCTGCCCATTTTTTTACTCACAGGAATTGGGCTTTTAACAGGACTTGCCTATCAGCTTTTTATGATAGGCGCAGCCCTAAGCGTTGCGATGCATATCAAGTATGGCGGACTGCCTCTGCGGAGTCTGTTTGCCATCGTGTACTGGTCGCTGCCTCACAGGTTAACGTCCCTTTTATTTCGAGCTTTGCCCGATTCTGCCAACCGAATTTATATCAGGTGATTTAATGGATACTTCATTTCGTGATAATGCGATTGCAAAAAACAGACTGTTATTCAAACTGACGCTGATTTGGGCGCTATCGAGTACATTTGCAATTATTGTTCTGTGCGCCTTAAATTTTTATACCTTACTGCATAAGCAGGTTCACTGGCTTCCAGTGTGCACTGGTCTTGAGTTTAGCATTGGCGATAAAGGTTATTCACCCGAATACCTGAAAGAAATGACGCAAAAAGCTGCTGACTTACGCCTGACCTACAACCCAGAGACCATTGATGCACGCTACACCATGCTGTCTCATCTGATTCCAGCGAAATACCAGGAATCGTTTTCCAAACTATTGGATGCCGAGCGAAAAACAGTACATGAAAAAAATGTAAGCTCCGTTTTTTATGCTGAAAAAGTATCCGTGGATGTCTCTAAAAATCAAGGTCAAATCGAAGGGCAATTGTATCGCACAAGCCATGGGCTTCAATTAAAGCCACAACACAAAATGTATCGAGTGCAGTTTTCATATCAATCAGGCCTTTTAAATCTTGTGTCCATTCAGGAGATACACCATGACTAACTCAATTTATGATAAAGCTAAAAAAACCATTCTTCTTATCAGTTGTTTGTGCTCAGGAATTGTTGGTGCAAGCACAGCTCCTTCGGTCATCGCTTTTGAAGAAGGAGAGCAGTTTAATCTGACCTTATCGAGTATTAACTTTAATCGTGTGTTTGTTGAAGGGGAATCGATCACTAAATTAAGTTACCCAGAGCATGCTATTACAGTAGATAAAAGTGAGATGGATAACCCTGAAAGCACCGATTTTTCGGTGTATATAAAGCCCAATTTTCAAGTTCCCATTACCCTGTTCCTAACTACAGATAAAGGACATCACGTATCACTTACCCTGACACCTGATGAATCGGTTGGAAAAACCTTAAGGCTTGTGCCGCGCGCTCAAACAAAATTGAAATTTGTGAAACTGGATACCCCTGATGCCAGTGAAGTAGATGAGGCAATGGCTGCCATGAAAGCAGGGGAGACTCCCAAAGAATTTAATGAAAAACGGGTTGTTCCACGAACTTTTTACATTAAAAAAAACATAAAGGTAACCCTTGAAAAGCAATATCAGGGTAAGCGTTTCTCAGGCTTTATCTATCGGTTAGAAAATACATCAAATCATGAACTAGCGCTTACAACAGCCTTATTTGCCCATAAGGACGCAGAATCCCTGTCATTAAGTGAAGAGGAACTTCCTCCCAAAAAAATCGCTTATTTATACGGGTTATACAGCAATCAGGGATAAATCAGACGCTGCTTAAAAAGAGTTGGAAGGAGAGTAGGTA